>JBIKPB010000036.1:0-10142 GCA_044357705.1 Formosimonas sp.
CGCAGCACTTAAAAACGCTGCTTAAACTGTCCGTGAAAATGAGGGCTGATCAGTTTTAGCCGCCTTTGTTTACCGTTAAAAAAACAAAAGCATAAAAATTAAATATCCCGTATAATGCCCAGTCTACAAGTTTATTCTCGTTGGCAAGGCGTGTCCCCATGGTGGCGAGGTTGTTTTAAAAGTTAGTATTATTTATATTTAAAGGAATTAACATGGTAGTGATTCGTATGGCTCGCGGCGGCTCTAAAAAGCGTCCTTTTTTCAACATCGTCGCAGCTGATTCACGCAATCGCCGTGATGGTCGTTATATCGAGCGCGTTGGTTTTTACAACCCACTCGCTGCTGAAGGCGTTGAAGGTTTGCGTATTACCGCTGACCGTTTGGCTTACTGGCAAAGCGTTGGCGCTCAATTGAGCCCAGCGGTTGCCCGTTTAGTCAAAACTGTAAAACCTGCTTAATCAAGCATGGTGACGTTTAAACCGAAGCGTGCAGCGCAAGCTGCCGCTCCACGCGATGCAAACGTCAATACACCCAGCGATTTAATCATCGTCGCACGCCTCGGCGTCGCGTACGGTGTCAAGGGATGGATTAAACTCCATCCCTTTTCGCATTCGCCCGATGCTTTAGAGCATGCGAATACGTGGTGGATTGCACCTTATTTGCCCAATCAAAATGATGTGTCGCAGTCTGCTTGGCAAGCGCTTGAGGTCAAAACCATCAAATCACATTCAGACTCTTGGGTGGCCGAGTTCGTTGGTTGGAATGACCGCACGATTGCTGAAAACCATAAAGGTTGGCAAATCGCTGTGTCACGCACGGATTTTCCTTCAACAGATGATGGCGAGTTTTATTGGGTCGATTTAATCGGCGCAAGCGTCGTCAATCAAGAAGGTGTGACTTTGGGTATTTTGCAAGGTTTGCTCGAGTCTGCCGCGCATCCGGTCATGCAAATTGCGGGCGAGACAGCTGAATATTTGATTCCTTTTGTCAGCGCATTTGTCGGCGAAGTCGATACCGTAGCTAAAATCATCAATGTCGAATGGGATGTGGACGCCACAACCTGATTATGTTCATCGACATCATCACTTTATTTCCAGAGATGTTCAGTGCACTCACCGATCAAGGTGTGGTGAGTCGTGCATTCAAAAATAATCTGGTTGATTTAAAGTTCTGGAATCCGCGCGAATTTACGAGTAACACCCATAAAACGGTTGATGATCGGCCTTATGGCGGTGGTCCGGGCATGGTCATGATGGCACTACCTCTAGCGGCGGCAATTGATGCTGCACGTGAACGGCAAATCAGCGCTGAGCAATTACCGCATGTTATTTATTTGTCACCACAAGGCAAAAAACTCACGCAAACTTGGGTAAAAAGTACATTGGATCAAACCCAAACTAAAGCGCGTGGTTTGATTGTGTTGTGCGGACGCTACGAAGCGATTGACGAGCGTTTGTTTGATCTGGGCTTGATCGACGAAGAGTTGAGCGTAGGCGATGTGGTAGTGTCGGGTGGTGAGTTGCCCGCAATGCTCATGTTGGACGCGTTGTTGCGTTGCTTGCCAAGTGTTTTGAATGATGAACAATCGGCACAACAGGATTCTTTTTCAGATGGTTTGTTGGATTGCGCACACTATACGCGACCTGAGAATTTCGCTGATTTGGCTGTGCCAGACGTGCTTTTATCGGGAAATCATGCTAAAATCGCGGTCTTTCGTCGTGAACAACAATTAACGGTGACATTGCACAAACGTCCTGATTTAATCGAGACCGCGCGTGAGCAAGGTTTATTGAGCGTGACGGATGAAAAGTTTTTGATGAAATTAAAATAATTTTGTCGAGAAGGGGGCGAGTTCCATAATCAATTATGAATTCGCTGATTGAAAATCCATCCTCTGGTTGTCTACAACAAAAACCGACAGCAAAAGATGGTTACGGAGTTAAACATGAACTTGATTCAAATTTTAGAGCAAGAAGAAATCGCTCGTTTAGGCAAAACCATTCCAACATTCGCGCCTGGTGATACTGTTGTGGTGAGCGTGAATGTTGTTGAGGGCACGCGTAAACGTGTTCAGGCATACGAAGGTGTTGTGATCGCAAAACGCAATCGCGGTTTGAATTCTTCTTTCATCGTGCGCAAAATTTCATCTGGCACAGGCGTTGAACGTACATTCCAATTGTACTCACCTGCCATCGCTGGTATTGAAGTGAAACGCCGTGGTGATGTACGCCGTGCTAAGTTGTACTACTTGCGCTCACGTTCTGGTAAATCAGCACGTATTAAAGAAAAATTGCCTGCACGTAAAGTTGCAGCAACTCCAGCGGTTTAATTTATTAAATTGTTTGGTCAAAAAAGCGCAGCCGTTTGGGTTGCGCTTTTTTTATAGAAAAATTGTATGAAATTACCGATATTCAATCCTCGCGAAACACCTAGTCGTATTTTGAGTGAACTTGAGCCAGCTAAATCTGTTTTACCATTATTTTACGCACGTGAAGCAATCGAAAAGATTTTGAATTTAAAAAATAGCGAACTTACTGAACAATTAAGTAATGTATCGTTGCTGCGTCGTGATGTGCAGTTGATTGAACAACCTCGTGAAGCTGCTGTTTTAATTTTACTGATTGAATATGAGTCTACTTTAGACGTTGTATTTACAGTGCGCGCCAGTCATTTACGTCATCACGCAGAGCAAGTCAGTTTTGTCGGCGGTGCGGTTGAAGATGGTGAAAGCATGATTCAAGCGGCTTTGCGTGAGGCTCATGAAGAAATTGGTTTGGATGCCCGCGCGCCGCTTGAAGTATTGGGCGAATTGCCGATTTATCACACCATTACAGGTTTTGCCGTGACGCCGATTATCGCATGTTTGACAGCCGCAGAATGGTCGTCGCAACAACTCAAAATAGACCCACAAGAGGTCGATCATGTCTTTACCGTGCCATTGGCATTTTTACTTGATCACGACAACATCTATGTACATGATTTTGAATGGGAGAGCAATCATCGGCAATACTACAGCGTAACTTATAACGAATATTTTATTTGGGGCGCGAGTATGGCGATGTTGCGTAATTTGGATTTATTATTGCGCGCATTTTAATTCGCATTTTTTTAATTGTGTCGGAACTTTGCGCTACAATATCAGCATTAAGAATTTTAAGCAAAAGGAAGTGTGATGAGTTTAATCGCTATTTTAGGCGCGTTATTGCTGGAGCAAATTTTCCCGTTGAGCAGTTACACGCGCTTGCGCATTGGCTTACGCGGCGCGATTGATTACGTCGAAAATGCACTTGCATCGGATAACGCTAAACCATGGCAAATTTTCTGGTTCATCACAGTAGTCGGTGCATTGTTGGCCGGTTTGCTGGGGTTGATCACGCAAGTAATTCATCCAGTGGTTGGTCTGATTTACACGCTGATGGTTTTGTATCTGACTTTGGGTATTCGTCAGTTCAGTCACTTTTTTACTAAAATTCGCATGGCGATGAGTGCCAACCAAGGCGATGCTGCGCGTGCCGAGCTTGCTGCTTGGTTACACGAAGAAGCAGAAATCACGGGTTATCGCGGCAATATCGTGCCAGAAAAACTATCCGATACTGAAGTGATTCGCCAGTCGCTTGAGTTGGCTTTATTGTCGAGCTTGCGTTATGTTTTTGGTGGTTTATTCTGGTTCTTGGTCTTTGCTATTGTTGGTTTAGGTCCTGCTGGTGTGGTATTTTATCGTTTGTCTGATCTGATTTCGCGCCGTTGGATTTTGCGTGCCGAAGGTAAGCGCGATGCGTTTACTCACTATGCACGCAAAATGATGCATTGGATCGAATTTTTGCCTTCGCGTACTGCAGCGATGATTTATGCCGTCGTCGGCAACTTTGAGGATGCGATTCATTGCTGGCGTACACAAGCGCAAAAATTGCGTGGTTTGGGTGAGACCGATGCCGCCGCAGTGATTTTGACGTCGGGAGCCGGTGCGCTCAACATCACCTTGCGTGATGGTGTCTTGGTTAAAAATTTGCAACCGATGGATGAACATGAACAGGCTTTATACGGTGCAAGCGAGCCGGTTGTTTTAGACAGTCAAGTTGACCCTGAAGGATCAACAATTGCCGGTCAAATTGGTATTGGCAATGTGCCTGATGCGCGTACTTTACAGAGTGCGATCGGTGTGTTTTGGCGTTCGATGTTATTTGTTTTAGGTTTGTTGTTGATGTTGACCGTTAGCAAATTATTGGGATAAAGGATTTATGTGATTCGTTGTATGATGCAAAAAATCGCGCCTTTAAGGCGCGATTTTTTGTTTATAATCAATCAGCATTCTGCGCTTATAAAATAATATGAATTCAATAGACACGACACAGAAAGCAGATACACATGAATGAAATTCCCATGGCGCATGATTTATTGGGTGACAAGGTGGCTGTACCCGTCGACGCATTTTATGGTGTGCATACGCTGCGTGCGGTGGAAAACTTTCCGATTACCGGTATTCCGATTTCAATTTATCCCAATCTGATTTACGTGTTGCCGTAGATCAAGCACGCAGCAGCTTTGACCAATCATCAACTCGGATTATTGGATACGATTCAAACCGATACGATCGTTTATGCATGCCAGCAACTGTATGGGGGTCGTTGTCATGATCAGTTATATGAACGCGAACGAGGTGATTGCTAATTGGCGCTTGAATATTTAAGTCAACCCAAAGGTTCGTATAACGTTTTGCACCCGAATGAAGACGTTAATATGAGTCAATCAAGCAATGACGTTTATCCGAGCGCGCTAAAAGTTGCGGGTTATTTCGGCGTGCTTAAATTGCTCGATGCGATGGTGATTTTGCGCGTCGCATTTGAAAAAAAAGCGTTTGAATTTCGAGATATTTTGAAAATGGGACGCACGCAATTGCAAGATGCGGTGCCGATGACCCTAGGACAAGAGTTCAGTACTTATGCCGTCATGTTAGGTGAAGATGAACACGCTTGCGCGAAGCATTGCAATTGACCATTGAAATCAATTTGGGTGCGACAGCGATTAGTACAGGTATCAACGCATCCGGATTATACGGCGATCATTTGCGCACCTTGACTGGTATTTCTCTGATGACTGCGCCGAACTTGATTGAGGCGACAGATGATTGCGGCGGATTTGTCCAATTGTCGGGTGTGCTCAAACGGATTGCGATCAAGCTCTCTAAAACCTGCAATGACTTGCGTTTGTTGTCATCCGGTCCATGTGCGGGATTTGGCGAAATCAATTTACCGCCGATGCAAGCAGGCACATCGATCATGCCAGGTAAGGTCAATCCGGTGATTCCTGAAGTGGTCAATCAAGTCGCATTTGAGGTGATTGGCAATAATGTGACGATCAGTTTTGCGGCCGAAGGTGGTCAATTACAGCTCAACGCATTTGAGCCGATTATTACGCACAGTTTGTACAAAAGCGTCGGTCATTTGGAAAATGCATGTTTAACCTTGGCTGATAAATGTGTCAACGGTATCACCGCCAATGTGGAACATTTGCGTCGCAGTGTTGAAAATTCAATTGGTATTGTTACCGTACTCAATCCGTACATCGGCTATACGCATGCCACTGAAGTAGCGCAAGAGTCATTGATTACGGGGCAGCCTGTACGATCTGGTTTTGGCGAAAGGTTTGTTGTCGAAAGAAAAACTCGATGATATTTTGCGCCCCGAAGTATTAACGCAGCTACGTGTGATGTGAGTTTCTTGAACCGTATTACTGTAATAAAAATGCCAGAATTGATTCGGGCATTTTTATATCAAATATTCGCTTAAAACGGTGAGCATCGTAAAGCATAATAACAGTAAAACGAAGCAGCAGTACTGTTGACAAGTTGTTTGATAATTGTAGTAAAAGACTTTCGTTTTGGCCAAGCCGCGCGCGCGTAAACTCATCGTGCCACGCTGGGCATGGCGTAATGAAAAAATCAATAATGGAATCCATTGCGAAAAACTTTGTAAACCTTTGATGCCACGCAGTTTTGCATTGAGGCTGATGCGTTTGGCCTCAGCACGAAGCAATGTGAGCGAGCCGATACCGACCAACATGGCGTAAGCAATTTGGGTGGAAAGCCAACCGCGTTGCAATGTGAAGGTAATCACATCTCTCAGGTTAATCATTTTGGATGAAAGCAGGGCGACCCAAGTCAGAGCCCAGATTTTAAGCGCGGTTTGGTTGGCTTTGATCAGTGCCTCTGCGGCGCTGACTTCAGCGGTGTGAAAGAAAATATTCAGCAACCAGACGGATATCGATAACGCAAATGCAATCGCAAGACTTTGCAGCGCAAAGCGCACTGTCAATCCCTGAAAAAATCCGACGATACAAAACGCACCCGACCAAAATACGATTGTATGCCATTGAAACGGCAAAGCTACCGCTATGAAAAAAGCGAGTAGGGCGAGCCAAAGATGGGCATCGTGAAATACGCGTTGGCGAATCGGTGCGTCGGTCATGTGATCAATTCGCCATCATGAATGCGCCAAACGTGTGTGGCAATTGCGTCTTGCACTTCGGTATCGTGCGCGATCACAATCAGTGCGTGACCGGCCTGTTTAAGTAATTGAATCAGTCGAATGATGCGTTCGGTATTGATCGCGTCTTGACCGAAGGTTGGCTCGTCCAGTAGTACGAGCGGTCGTTGCTGTAAGCAGGGATAGAGTAAGGTCAAACGACGCTTTTGGCCTTCTGAGAGTTGATGAGGTGATGCTTGGCCGCGACCTTCGAGACCGATTTGGCCGAGGGCATGTTCAATATCGTCGACACCGAGCTGCGTCAACTCTTCTGCAATCGTATCGAAGAAAAAATGGCTGTCGGGATGTTGAAATACGTAAGCCATTTGCGGTGTTGGTGGTGTGTTTTGACCGTTGATTGTGAGTTCAAACTTACCGCTCAGAGGTTTTTGGATGCCGGCTAAGGTATTGAATAATGTGGATTTACCCGTGCCGTTAGCGCCGACCAAAACTGCACAGTCGCCAGAGTTGAGCGTGAAGTTGGCCGTGAACAGAGGTTTATTGGGATAACCGATGACCAATTGTTTAGCGGTTAATTGGACTGAGTGAGTTAATTTGGGTACGGTCCAAAAGGCGTTCGGTGCAGATTTTTCAAGAGCTAAAGCAGCGGCTTGCTGCTTGAGCCATTGTTCGACACGTATTTCGGAAATCACACCGTCATCTGCCACATGCCCGCAGATGTCGGCAAACTGCGCAGCATGCGTGTGATGGTCGATCAACAGCATACCAACTTGACCTTTGAGCAACTCAAGCATGGCGTAAAACTCTTCACGCATGGTCGGATTAAGAAATGCGGTCGGTTCGTCAAAAACGATCCATGAAGGCTCAAATGCCAGCATTGAAGCGAGCAGTAAGCGTTGGCTCAAGCCATGGCTGAGTTGGGTAGTCTGTGCAAACTCTTGCTCATCTAAAGTAAATCGATTGAGCCATTTACGCGCCTGTTGCATGCGTTCATCCGTCCATGCAGCGTTTTCCATTGAGAAAAAGAATTCTTCACCGACGCGCTCATGAACGATTTGTGACAATGGATTTTGTGCGATGTACGCAGCATCTTTAAAAATCTCCGGATTCTCACCGTTTAATTCACCAGTCAAAAACTCGGGATAAAAGCCTTTGAGTAAATGTAAGAATGTTGATTTGCCGCCGCCACTGTTACCTACCAGCCAAATGACTTGATTGGATTGAACTTTGAGTGGATCGGCTAAAGATAAACCCGCATTGCTGCGGGTGTATCGAAACGAGAACGGTGAAATGATTTTTGGAGTCATCCGTGTTTCGCGATAAGAAACTGATCTAATAAGCCCGTTTTGAGTAAACGTTTGGATAAGTAGCGACTGAGAAAAGCGGCCAAAACGATGGCTGAGATGATGAAGGAAGAGACTTGCAACAGATTAAGCCCCACCGATAAATTGGCGTAATCGTAAGCAAAATAATCGTAAGTGTAGCTGCAAAAAGCCGAAACACTGGCAGCCAAGGCCAAAACGCCTAAAGACCATTTGCGGTACAAAAATAATGCAAATGCCAGTTCAGCACCCAAACCTTGAATCGCCCCGTAAATGAATGCCGACCAGCCCCATTGCGTCGTGACGCACTCCATCAAGGCAGCGACGATTGAGGCGAACAGTGCGATGCCCGGTTTGCGAATCAAGTTGCTCAAAAATACTGAAGTGATAATCCATAAGCCTGAGGTTAAATATTTGAGGCCGAGTGGCTTTAGAAATGGTTTAGTGATTTCGTATAAATATGTCCAAAACAAATACGTGACACCCAGTGCGGTAGCGATTACGGCGCAGGTGACCCATTCTTGTAGGGTGATCGAACGAAATAACTGTGGGATTGAGCGGTTGTCTGAGAAAGACAGTGGTGACGGATTTGTCATGTGATTTCCTTTCCCTTCGCAGGCATTATCCTGAGCAGGTTGTAAGGGTATTTCTCAGGCGATTGTGACAAAACAATCACCACCCCTAGGTTAGTTGAGGCCTGATTATAAAGGCTTTAACGTTTCTTTGTAAACTGATTGTTATCCGTCTCTTCGAAGTTGTTCGATGCGGTGCATGTATAAGTGCTGCTTTAACCGAGTCTAAAATTTGCAGCCCCATTTGCGCTTCAGTTATAATGCTCGGGTTTGTTTCTAATGACATCAATTAAAGGACACCATTATGGGTTACGAAACCATTCCTGCGGGCAAAGATATCCCGAACGATTTTAACGTCATTATTGAGATTCCGGCGCAGAGCGATCCGGTCAAATATGAAGTGGATAAAGATACGCAAACATTGTGGGTGGATCGTTTTATCAGCACGGGCATGCGTTATCCATTGAGTTATGGCTATATTCCACAAACCTTGGCTGGTGATGGCGATCCGGTGGATGCTTTAGTGATTGCGCCGTTCCCGATTATGGCAGGTGCCGTTGTGCGTTGCCGTCCGGTCGGTATTTTGAAAATGGACGACGAAAAAGGTCAAGATGCGAAATTGATGGTCGTACCAGTAGACAAAGTTTGCCCAATGACGGCCGACATCAAAACTATTGCTGACGTACCTCAGTACATCAAAGACAGTGTTCAGCACTTCTTTGAGCAATACAAAGCACTTGAAAAAGGCAAATGGGTCAAGGTGCAAGGTTGGGGCGATGTTGACGAGGCGCACAAAGAGATTTTGGACGGCGTGTCGAATTACAAGTAATCTTTATTAAAAGATTTAGGTCAATAAAAAACGAGTCGTAAGCCTCGTTTTTTATTGTGCATGAAGTTGATTGTAAATCGATGAATCAGTCACCAACCATCACATGAGATTCAGTCGGCATAATCGCACTTTTTTGCGCAATATTTGCAGCTAAAGCACGCAATGCGGTGCGTAAACCTTCTTCGATGACCGGATGGTAGAAAGGCATACTGAGCATTTGGGTGACGGTCATTTCCATTTGATGCGCCCATGCCAATAAATGTGCGATGTGTTCAAGGCGCGGCCCGACCATTTCGGCACCGAGGAAGCGATCTGTTGCGATATCACCATAGACGCGCAGGCAACCTTGATTGATCTGCATCACACGCGAACGACCTTGATCGCCATAATCTACTGAGCCTGCTGCCGTTTTGCTCAAATCGAGTTGATGATACATTTGACCTGCTGTGGCAATATTGGGTTCTGAAAAAATCACGGCTAGCGGGCTGCGTCGAGCACCTGATTCAATCGGTTTACCCAATGCAATACGAGCGGCATTGGCGCCTGCAATAACACCTTCATCTGCGGCCTCGTGCAGCAGCGGTACGTCGGCGTTGACATCACCTGCGATAAATAAATGACTGTTTCCGATCTGTAAAGTATGACGATCAAAAGTGGGCACACCATTTTTGCCTGTTGTGTAGCCAAGCGTGTCAAAGCCCAAGTTTTCAAGATTGATGCGACGGCCGGCAGCAGAGAACACGTATTCATACTCTGTGCTCTGCGCTTGACCTGCGTCGTCAATATAATTCACCAAAACACCATTTTCAGTGCGTTTGACCGATTCGAGCTGCGCGTTGGATTGAAAATCCATGCTGTGTTGCATGACATTGAGTGCGCTCTCACGCACGACGGGATCAGACAAATGTCCGACACGATTGTTACGACCGAGTAGAGT
>JBIKPB010000037.1:0-10129 GCA_044357705.1 Formosimonas sp.
TTGAGTATCGACAGTATTTGACTGTCGCTGTATCTTGAGGTCTTCATAGAAATTCTCCTTGTCTAAGTTTACGAGAAAGTTCTACTTTTAAATGGTGCTTTTTTCTGGGGGGATTACAGAACTCTACGCCCACTCCGAATCCTCAATCTACAGCACCTTACTCTCCAACATTTACGACGCACAAAACCGCGACCTCAACGGCCCCTCCGCCAACCCCCACGAAATGCTCGGCTTAGTCAACGACGCACGCAGCATTTTAGGCAAACCCCCAGTAGCCGACTTAAAGCAACAGCAGTTACATTACAGAACCACAGGCTTGGACATCATTGCTGGCTTGAACGGTGATTTACCAGGGGAGAACCGCACACTCACCACCTCCAACAACTCACACAGCTCGGTCGTATTTATGCACACACGAGACCAAGCTTTAGAGTTACTTCGTCAAAACCCCAAAATTGAAGACCGCGAAACCTTAGAAAAGTTCACTTTGAGTATGACGCGAAATGCTGAACAAACTCAAAATGCTTTGAAAATTTACAGTGCAAATCCATCTATCACAACATTTGAACAAGCATCAGAAATCAATCAATACAAGTATCTTTCTGAACATCCAACAGAAGGCATTAATAGTATTGCTATGCGCAATGAGTACGCTGAGAAATATGCCAGCGCAATGAAGGAGGTAGTTAAAGAAAACCTTACAATCGACCAACGAATGAGTGATCGCTTCATCGAAAAACAAGCCATCACATTAGAAGACGGCAGTATCGGTCAATACATCCCACTTGATCGCAGCGGTAAAGTCATCCCAAAAAATGAACGCAATCCCGAACAAAACGGTGCAGTGATTCGCAATATTCCGAATGTTCAAGTCGAGCCTGAGTCTCGCAAGCCCAACCCAGCACGCGCAGATTATGACGATGGTCACACAGCAACCAAAGCTCATCAACCTAAAAACATACGTACCCATGATGGGGTTTATTATTCACCCAAGAATAAGGATGATGTTGACTTGAAAGACTTGAATGGTACGCCGCAACAAAAAATGCAGGAATACCTCAAATTAAACAAAGGTAAAGGGACAATTGCTGAGGGCGATGTTTCAGAGTTGAATATCAATGGTGCAGTTGTTGCACCTCTTGCAGCTGTTGCCCTAGCCGAATCCGTTGACCCGCGTTTTACTGCTAACTTTGACAAAATCCTCACTGAAATGCGTGACGATCCTGATGTTATGGCACATTTGAATTCAAAAGGTTTGGGTGACCCAGACAGTATGAACAGCATTGCATCTCATGCCGCCAAACAAGGTTTTGCCAATGGCGCACATCCAGTTGATGGCGTGGTCATGATGGATGATGGTCAAATGACGGTTGTTTATCAGAATCCGGGCAAAATCTATCAAGACGATTACACGATTAATATGGCTCAAGCCGCTACGATTGATCCTAAAGTGAGCGAGCAAACCGCAGAGCTTGCTTTAGACAATCACACTCAAGAATTCGCTGCAATGGTGGCTCAATATCAGATTCCCGGAGGTATGAGTCACGGGATGAGTTTAGGCAGTCCAGGTGGCGATGCGGGCGGTGGTGATGGTGGCGCGGGTTGATTCAGGCTCAAATAAAAGTAAAAAATAAGGGAAATCATGAGTAAGAAAGCATACGTTTCAATCGCTTTATTGATCGCCGCCATTATTGGCGGTTGTTATTTGTCCGGTTATGTTTTGTTGATGTGGCTTCATCTGCAACAAGTACCGTTGGAATTGGGTACTTATCTTAAATACTTCAATGCGATGAACACGGCCAAGGTTGCACCATTTGCCTCAAAAATCAAAATATCAGGAATGGTGGGTTTTGGTTTACCGCTTGCATTGTATTTGATGATGTTGGTGGGTATGTTCAAAAACCGCCAACCCGCGATTCATGGTGAATCACGCTTTGCCGATGCAGGTGATTTGGCTAAAAGAGATATGTTTAAACCGAGTGAGACGGCGATTGTGATTGGCAAGATGAACGGCAAGATTGTTTATTACAGTGGACAGCAATTCGTTATTCTTGCCGCGCCTACTCGTTCAGGCAAAGGTGTTGGTATTGTGATTCCAAATCTGTTGAGTTATTTAGGTTCGATGGTGGTGTTGGACATCAAACAAGAAAACTTCAACTTAACGAGCGGTTGGCGTAAGGAACAAGGGCAAGAAGTATTTCTGTTCAATCCATTTGCCGAAGATGGTCGCACACACCGCTGGAATCCACTCACTTATGTTTCCAAAGATAAAAACTTCCGAATTTCAGATTTAATGAGCATTTCAGCAATGCTTTACCCCGATGGTACGGCGGATCAGAAGTTTTGGGTCAGTCAGTCGCGTAATACGTTTTTAGCGTTTGCGTTGTACCTGTTTGAGAAACGTGAACACATGGCGATGATGGCACGCAAAAAGCCAAAACTAAAGATCAAACCTGTTCAATATACATTGGGTGCGATTTATCGTTTGTCTTCAGGTGACGGTACACAACTCAAAGAGTATCTCAGCAAATTATCAAGAGAGTCCTATTTAAGCCAAGACTGTAAAACTGCTTTTGCCAATCTGTTGAGCCAAGCCGATGATACCTTCTCGTCGATTATGGGCAGTTTCAAAGAACCATTGAATGCGTGGATCAATCCGATTGTGGATGCTGCAACCAGCGGTGATGATTTCTTGCTCACAGATCTTCGTAAAAAGAAAATGACCATCTATGTCGGTATCTTGCCTAACAAGTTGGTAGAAAGTCGTTTAATCATTAATCTGCTGTTCAGTCAGATTATCAACATGAATACCAAAGAGTTGCCACAGAATAATCCTGACTTGAAACATCAGTGTTTGTTGTTGATGGATGAGTTCACGAGTATTGGCAAGGTGGATATTATTGCTTCTGCTGTGAGTTATATGGCAGGTTACAACATTCGCTTATTACCGATTGTGCAGTCAATGGCTCAACTGGATGCGACTTATGGACGAGAGAGTGCCCGAACACTGATGACCAATCATGCGTTGCAAATTGTTTATACGCCACGCGAGCAGCAAGATGCGAATGATTACTCGGAAATGCTCGGTTACACAACGGTTAAGAAACGCAATGTAACTCGCGGACGCGAAACATCGTACTCAGAAGTTGAAGAGCGTCGTGCGCTGATGTTGCCGCAAGAGTTAAAAGCGATGAGTGCGAATAAGGAAATCTTCTTGTATGAGGGCATTCCACATCCGGTGATGTGCGACAAGATTAAATACTATGAAGATAAGTATTTTACTCAGCGGTTGATTGGCAAAGTTGATGTGCCTGTGTTAACGTTGGATAAAAAGTCATCTTGACCGCTTTTAACCCGATTTTTTAAACGATTGAAAAGAAAAACAATGAGTACTTGGACGCATTATGAATCACATTTAGCGACTTATGCGGCGAATAGCACAACTTCGCGAGGTCGTCATATTGTGGAGGCGACTGATCCTGCACGTAATCCATACGCACGCGATCGGGATCGGATTGTTCATGCGACGGCTTTTCGCCGGCTTGAGTACAAAACACAGGTTTTCGTAAATCATGAAGGTGATTTGTTTCGCACACGCTTGACCCACAGCATGGAAGTAGCGCAAATTGCCCGAGCATTGGCACGGCAATTACGCCTCAATGAAGATTTAACTGAAGCCATCGCGCTGGCGCATGATTTGGGGCACACGCCGTTTGGTCATGCTGGGCAAGATGCCCTCAATGCTTGCATGCAAGCGTATGGTGGTTTTGAGCATAATTTACAAAGTCTGCGTATTGTCGATGTTTTAGAAGAACGCTATGGTGCTTTTGACGGTTTGAATTTAACCTTTGAGACGCGTGAGGGCATTTTGAAACACTGCTCGCGCAAAAACGCCGAGCAACTGGGTGACGTGGGTGAGCGTTTTTTAAACCACACTCAACCGTCACTAGAAGCGCAAATTACCAATATTGCCGATGCGATTGCGTACAGCAACCACGATATTGATGATGGCTTGCGTTCCGGTATTTTGACGATTGACGTGATGCGTGAAGTGCCGTTATTTGAACGATTTCATGATCAGGTGCGGGCTGAGTTTGCCAATATCAGCAATCGGCGTGAGGTGCTGGAAACAGTGCGTCGCATGATCAATGCGATGGTAGTGGATTTAAATGCACAAACCACGAGTAATATTGTTCATCATGATGTGCAGACGATTGACGATGTGCGTGCCGCTCCGCGATTGGCCAGCTTTTCGGAAGAAATGTATGCGCACATGACCCAGCTTAAATCCCATCTGTTTGAGCATTTATACCGACATTATCAAGTTATGCGCACCAGCGTTAAAGCACAGCGTTTAATGAGCGAGTTGTTTCAGGCATTTATGGACGAGCCGCGCTTGTTGCCGGCCGATTATCAGACCGATTTGGGTGTTGATGCGCAGGCACGGCAGATTGCCGATTATATTGCCGGCATGACGGATCGCTATGCGTTGAAGGAGCATTCTCGTTTGTTTTCGGTCGAGGTTTCATAACGTCATGACGATTTTGCTTACTACACAGACGATTCCGATCAATGGTCTCAACGCAACGCTCAACATATGGCAAAGCGAAGGGCGGGAGGATTTAACGCCGATCCATTTTGCCCATGGCAATGGTTTTCCATCACGTTGTTATACTCAAATGTTGGCGCATTTGGCAGCGCAAACCGAGCGTACGCTCTATGCGCTTGATCATCGGGCGACTTGGGTGGATGCACCGAACCCACCCGATGTTTCTTTTTCATGGCTGGATGCTGCCAAAGACATGATTGCGGCGATTGAAGGTATTGCGCCGAATGGCGTGATCGGTGTGGGGCATTCATTGGGTGGCGTAATGACTTTGTTGGCGGCGCATTTACGTCCCGATTTGTTTAAACAAGTGATTCTGATTGAGCCGGTTTTGTTTCCGACACGGATGTTCCTTGCGGCGGCTTGGATGCCGATGGCGTGGCGTTATCGATTTTTTTCCATTGCCAAGCGCACTTTGATGCGTAAAGATGCTTGGTTGAGCCGCACTGAGTTCGTGGACTATCATGCATCGAAGCCCGCATTTAAAGGCATTGGTTTGGAGGTGATGTTGGATTATGCGGCGCATGGTTTGCGTTCTCATTTAGATCAAGAGCGGTTTGAGTTGACCTTTCCCAAAGCATGGGAGGCGCATATTTTTCGCAGTGCGCCTTATCCATGGCGCGCTTTACACCAGTTGAAAGTACCGTGTGTGGGCGTGCGTGCTGAGAAAAGTCAGTGGATTCCAAGCGTTTCTTGGGTTAAGTGGCAGCGTTTGCGTCCCGATTTGGCTTTACATGTGTTGCCTCAACTCGGTCACATGGCGCCGTTACAAGCACCGAAGGCGGTTGCCGATTGGGTGGTTTCGGTAATTACAGATAAATGAAGCCATAGGTTTTTATTGTTGCGCCGGTCAATCATTCCAATAAAGGCGAGGTGCACGTTATAATGACACCCATTAATTATCGATATTGAAGAAATTTTATGAGTAAACCCGATTTGCTTGCGCCGATTGCCAGCGATATGCAGCAATTGAACGAGACCATTCGCCAGTCATTGCACTCTGATGTGCCGCTGGTCAACCAAATTTCTGAATACTTGATCGAAGCCGGTGGTAAGCGATTACGTCCTGCGATTCATATGGTGCTCGCCAAAGCTTTGGGTTATCAAGGTCAGCAGCAATATACCTTGGCGGCAGTGATCGAATTCATCCACAGCGCAACTTTGCTGCATGATGACGTAGTCGATGAGTCGGATTTGCGCCGTGGTCGTCGCACGGCAAACGCGATGTTTGGCAATGCGGCGAGTGTGTTGGTGGGCGATTTTTTATATTCGCGGGCATTTCAGATGATGGTCAGCATTGGTCAAATGCGTGTGATGGAAATTTTGGCCGATACGACCAATGTGATTGCCGAGGGCGAAGTGTTGCAACTGCTCAATATCAATGACGCCAGTGTGACGGAAGAGCGTTACATGCAAGTGATTCATTACAAAACAGCGCGTCTGTTTGAGGCCTCAAGCCAACTTGCTGCGGTTTTAAACGGTTGTACGGCTGAGCAAGAGGAAGCCTGCGCTGCTTATGGTCGTCATTTGGGTGCGGCATTTCAGTTGGCCGATGATATGCTCGATTATGTCGGTGAGACCAACACTTTGGGTAAAAATGTCGGTGATGATTTGCGTGAAGGTAAGCCGACTTTACCGTTGATTTATGTGTTGGAGCAAGGAGCACCAGAGGATAAAGCGCGCGTGAAGCGTGCGGTTGAAGACGGCGGTGTGGACGAGCAACATCCTGATTTTGCCTTGATTTTAGCTGCCGTCCAAAAGAGTGGCGCACTTGATTATACGCGTCGCCAAGCGGCGCTTGAGGCGGAGCAGGCCAAAAATGCTTTGGCATTTTTACCCGAAACCCCTTATAAAAAAACTTTGCTCGATCTGGCTGATTATTCGATCACGCGCTTGGTATAGGACAAAACGGTGAATGAGCTCCCTTTAAGCGTACAGATTGGCATCGTATTTTTATTGTTGATGTGTTCGGCGTTCTTTTCGATTTCCGAGACCTCGATGATGGCCTTGAATCGCTTTCGTTTGCGTCTTTTGGCCAAAAAAGGTGTTCGTGCTGCGAAGCGCACACAAGGTTTACTGGATCAAACCGAACGCTTACTCGGCGTGATTTTAATTGGTAATAATTTAATCAATACGGTTGCGGCGACTTTGACGGCCTCCATCGCCGCTCATTATTGGGGCAACAATGAGTTTGCCTTAAGTATTGCAGCGGGCGTAATTGCATTTGCGATCATTATTTTTGCAGAGTTGACCCCAAAAGTGATCGGTGCGGCTTTTCCCGAAAAAGTGGCTTTGCGGGTTAGTTTTATTCTCAAGCCCTTGCTGACGATACTGTACCCGGCCGTTTGGTTCAGTAATTTATGCGCCAGCGGTTTGCTCAAACTGTTGCGCGTCGATACTAAAAACGTCGATGAAAATCTATCTCCTGAAGAGCTTCGCTCCTTGGTCTTAGAACAATCCAAATTCATGCCGAAAAAGCATAAAAGCATTTTGGTGAATTTGTTCGATCTCGAGACTATTGAAGTCGACGATTTGATGACACCGCGAGTACGTATTGAAGCGCTCGATATCAATGATGATATTGACAGTTTGCGTCACCAACTTGTCACCTGTTATCACAATAAATTGCCTGTTTATGATGGCGAGATGAACAATATCTTGGGTATTTTTCACATCCGTAAAGCATTGCATCATTTGGAGGACGGTTCATTAACGCATGAGGAAATTCGTGCGAGTTTGACCAAACCTTATTTTATTCCTTCAGAAACCGCGATTTTTGAGCAGCTCCAACATTTTCAAGAAGATCAACAACGTTTGGGCGTGGTGGTCGATGAGTACAGTGAAGTGCTTGGCATTTTAACGATGGAAGACATCATTGAGGAAATGGTTGGCGAGTTTACTTCCGCTGCGCCGGATGCACGTTCACGTGTCGTTTGGGATGACACTGGGCAAACTGTGGTTGAGGCATCGATTTCGTTACGTCAACTCAATCGGCGGTTGCAGTTAAAGCTTCCTGTAGATGGTCCCAAAACGCTCAATGGTTTGATTTTGGAAGAGCTACAAGATATTCCGGATGCATCGGTGAGTTTGCGAATCGCAGGTTGTGTGATGGAAGTTTTGCATGTGGATGAGCATGGTGTACGTTCCGTGCGCTTATATTGCCCACCGGATCATAAGCTGATCCAAAAAGCGAAGAAAAAATCATGAGTCATCGCCTTGCTCAATCATGGCCTTTATTGGCACAAATATTTCAGCAATGGCAGTGGTTGGATGCTGAGCGTGCCGATCGTTTGAAGCAACTCACGCCGGTGAGTTCGGCCGCATGGTTGCAGTTGTTTTTATTGCAAAATGAGCGTGGTCTGAATGCGACAAGTTTGGCTGATGCGTTGGCCGAGCATTGGCGTATCAAACGGGTTCGGTCGAATGAGTGGCACGATGAGCCAGCGCCGATCGATTTGCATGAATGGCCACAAGGCGTTTTATGGCTGGGTGGATCACCTGCTTGCCTCGGGATTGTCGATGCGTCAGATGCGGCAATCATGCAGCGCCTGCAATTTTTGATCAATCAGTCTTTTGAATGGCGTATTTTATCGGTTGATGAGTTTCGAGAGGCGAGCTCGAAGCCCAGTCGTTTTGCTAAACATGACTCACCCGCGGCAATTCCATTGGCGACGTCGCGTAACGCTAATCCGGCAGACTCGGTTGATGCGCAAGATGCACCGATCGTGCGTTATATTCGTGATTTGATGGAGCAAATGGCGAGCGAGCGAGCGTCTGATATTCACTTCGAACCCTTTGCGGATCATTATCGAATTCGCGCGCGGATTGATGGTGTATTGCACGATGTGGCAGCACCCGATGTGTCGCTCAAAGAGCAGCTTTCGGTACGCCTTAAAGTCATGGCGCATCTTGATATCGCAGAAAAACGCGTACCGCAGGATGGTCGGATCAAGTTCAATCTCTCACCGACACATACGGTGGATTGTCGGGTCAGTACGCTACCGACTTTATTTGGTGAAAAAATTGTCGTTCGATTCTTGAACAGCCATGCGACCGCTTTGGAGTTGTCTGCTTTAGGCTATGAGCCGGAGCAGCAAGCTGCGCTGGAGGATGTGTTAACTCATCCGCATGGTTTGGTGCTCATGACTGGGCCGACAGGCAGCGGCAAAACGGTTTCGCTGTATGCGTGTTTGGATCGGCTCAATACTGAAGCGGTGAATATTTCTACGGTTGAAGATCCGGTCGAGATTTTTATGACCGGTGTGAATCAAGTGTCGATCAACGAAAAAGCAGGTATTGATTTTGCTACGGTGTTACGTGCATTTTTACGCCAAGATCCAGATGTATTGATGGTCGGTGAAATTCGTGATTTAGAAACTGCGGATATTGCGCTGAAGGCCGCACAAACCGGACATTTGGTTTTTTCAACATTGCACACCAACGATGCACCGCTTGCGTTGACGCGATTGTCGCAAATGGGAGTAACACCTTACAACATCGCCGCTTCGGTCAGTTTAATTACTGCGCAACGTTTGGTGCGGGTTTTGTGTGAGTGTAAAAAGCCGATACGTTGGGACAAAGCATTCTTGTTAAGCGCGGGTTTTTCTTCACAAGAGGCTGAACAGTCGGATTGGCAGGCGTACGCTCCGGTCGGTTGTGAGCGTTGCCATCATTCAGGTTATTTAGGTCGTGCCGGTGTGTTTCAAGTTTTACCGATTTCATCGGCGATGCAATCATTGATTGCGCAAAATGCAGATGCGCAAGTGTTGCGCCAACAGGCTGGTGCGGAAGGCGTTCTGAATTTACGTCAAGCGGGTCTTTTGAAGGTGAAAACAGGATTGTGTTCGCTTGAAGAAATCATGACGGCTACCCTTTAATGACGAAACCGACAACATCCATCTCTCGCTATGCGTGGCACGGTCAGAGTCGTGCGGGGCAGGTATTGTCGGGTATATTGTATGGCGTTGATAAAGACAGTATACGGGCCCAGCTTGCTCAGCGAGGTATCATTGCACAACGCATTCACCCAAGCCGTGAACCTTGGCGAAAGCCGGTTCGTGCGGCGGATGTGACACGATTTCTGCAAGAGTTGACGACGTTGTACGAGGCCGGTGTACCGCTGTTACGGATATTCGATGTCCTGTTGCACAGTGCAAAAAATCCCTATTTTCGTGGTGTGGTTCAAACCTTGCGCTTGGATATTGAGCGTGGCGAGTCGCTGCATGGTGCTCTGCGTCATCATCCTCAAGTGTTTGATGATTTGACCTGTAATCTCATTGAAAGCGGCGAAACGGCGGGACGCTTGACAGAAGTGTTACGCAATATCACTTATACACAAGAGCGGCGTTTGCAGCTGGTGAGCCAAATTAAAACTGCGTTGGCGTATCCATTGTTTGTCGTCGGTGTTGCACTTGCGGTTTGGGTTGTCGTGTTGGGGTGGGTGGTTCCTGTATTTGAGGGAATTTATAAAAATGCAGGGAAGCAGTTGCCGATATTGACTCAATTTTTATTGGATGCTTCGCG
>JBIKPB010000244.1:0-2827 GCA_044357705.1 Formosimonas sp.
ATTTTTGTAAATTTTGCAAACCGTAAACCAAGTACGCACCGACAGCGAATGAGCGACGCATTGCAACGACCCAAATAGTGTCGGCTTTTTTGAGCCCGTTAATCGCTTGGGTGAGGGCAGCTTCGTCAATGCTGCCGATCAATTCTTGCAAACCCAACTGACAGCCTTGGATGAAACTTTGTGCTACTTGCGCCGGTGTGAATTGATCGGCTGATTTTTCTACCCATGACGAAATACGCTTTTGATACTCCAGTCGCGGTGATGTGGCTTCAGTGGCGTGTTCCTTGAATAATTGCTGCAACATGCTGTAACCGACAAAACCGAAGCGTTTGGCGAAACGAACTAACGCCGAAGGCTGTACATCACATTCAGATGCCAGCTCTTGAATTTTGAGCAGGGCAATGCGATGCGGATTTTGGTCGATGAACTGTGCGATTGCTTGCTGCTGAGGTGTTAGCGTAGCGAATTGTTCTTTCAAGGCTTTTAAAAAATCATATTGGTTCATGCTTTTGCTTTCTTTTTTCTTATCCATCATGTTTGGCATTATACGCAAATCGGAAAAATTAGAAATAAATTTCTAATAAAAAAATAAATAAAAAATAATTTGCATTGTGAAAAAAGTTAGCGTAGGATGCTTTCATCATCCATCGGCTTATGTTGGTGACGGATGAAATACTAAAATTTCCCATAGGAGACAAAAATGAATGCACTGAAAAAATTCACGTGGTCTGCGGCGATTCTTGCCGCTGCGACTTTGACTGCGTGTGGTGGTAAAAAATCGGCGGATGCACCTAAGCCGGCAGATGGCGCAACCCTTTCAGCTGCGGCCGCGCCATTAGCGGGTGGCAAATATGTCTTGATCAGCCACGCGCCTGATTCTGATTCATGGTGGAATACGATCAAAAATTCGATCAAAGAAGCGGGTGATGATTTTGGTGTGACAGTTGACTATCGCAATCCGCCAAATGGTGACCTGGCCGATATGGCGCGCTTGGTCGATGGTGCCGCGGCCAAAAGCTATGACGGCGTGGCAGTGTCGATTGCCGACATCAATGTGCTCAAAGGGCCGATCAGCAATTTGGTTGCGAAAAAAATCCCTGTAGTCACAATCAACTCAGGTACGACTGAGCAGTCTGGGTCGTTGGGTGCGTTGATGCACGTCGGTCAGGCCGAGTTTGATGCCGGTAAGGCAGCAGGCGAAAAGGCCAAAGCGGAAGGCGTCAAGTCCTTTCTTTGTGTGAATCACTATGCGACCAATCCTGCATCATTTGAGCGTTGCCGTGGTTTTGCCGAGGCGATCGGTGCAGACTTTAAAGCCTCTACGGTTGATGCGGGTGATGATCCGACCGGTATCGAGTCTAAAGTAACGGCGTATTTGCGTAAAAACCCAGACACTCAAGCCGTACTGACACTCGGCCCAACTTCAGCACATCCGACCTTGCGGGCATTGGAAAAAGCTGGCAAAACCGGCAAGGTATTTTTTGCGACGTTTGATTTATCTAAAGAAATCGCCGATGGCATTAAATCAGGCGCAATCAAGTTTGCGATTGACCAACAACCGTACTTGCAAGGTTACGTTGCGATTGCCTCATTGGTTTTAAGTAAACAATTGGGCACCACCGATGTGGCTAAAATCTCGGAAGCACTAAAAGCCAATCCGAAATTCCAAGAACGCCTCAAAACCTATGGTTTAGCACCCGTTTATGGTGCCAAACACATCAGCTCTGGCCCTGGCTTCATCACCAAAGATAATCTGGCTTTGGTTGAACAATACGCGGGCAAAACACGTTGATTTAAAAAGCAAAAAATCCACTGGTGCGCGATTAAGTGCGCCAGTGTTGGAGGTTCATATCCGAGGATTAGGCTTGTTGGTGTTAACTAAAGAATAAGGGTTAACTGTTTATCACAGGTTTAAAGAAGTTAGATGCAAACTCTTGCACACAAGAACAATGATCCGAAGGTGTAAAAAATACCGTTTCGGAGTCGTCACAGTTGGAGACATACATGACAACAGAGCAAAAAGCTACCGCGAATTCAAATGATGAGCGTTTGCGACAGACAGCGGGCCTTAAAAGGTTACTCAGTCGCCCCGATACGGCGGCGATTGGCGGCAATATTTTGGTGTTTGGGTTATGTATTTTATTTGCACACGACTCAGGCATGTTTTCACTTGAAGGCGTGATGACGTGGATAACCGTTTCGGCGTACTTGGGTTTATTGGCAGTCGGCGCGTGTTTGTTGATGATTGCTGGCGAGTTCGATTTATCGATCGGTTCGATGCTGGCATTTGCCGGTATGTTGTTGGCGATTCCACCGATTCAGATGGGCTGGCCGATTGAGTTGGCTCTGTTGTTCTCGTTGGTGTGCTGTTTAAGTTTGGGTTGGTTGAATGGCTATATCGTGGTCAAAACGCGATTGCCTTCGTTTATCGTGACATTAGCTTTCTTATTTATTTTGCGTGGCTTGACGATGGTTTTTTCGCTGTGGGCAACCAATACGACAATTGTGAGCGGCTTAACACCAATCGCACAACAATCTTGGCTGGTTTCGTTTCTATTTGAAGGTCAAGCATTTAAAGGCTTGTTTCAGTGGTTGGCTAAAGTCGGGGTGATTGCGACCCGTGATGACGGGACAGCGCTGGTTAAAGGATTGCCAAAAGTTGTGGTTTGGTGGTTTGTAATGACTGCGGTTGGGATTTTTATTCTCAATAAAACCCGTTTCGGTAACTGGATTTTTGCATGTGGCGGTGATTCAAATGCAGCTTCGAATATGGGTGTGCCAGTGAAACGAGTCAAAATCAGCTTGTTTGTCTTGATGGCTTTTTGCG
>JBIKPB010000246.1:0-2812 GCA_044357705.1 Formosimonas sp.
ACCTCAATTGAATAAAGGCTATCATGATTGCCTGTTTACTATTTTTGGGAGTTTAAATATGAGAAATTTATCTGATGCCGATGCAAAGACCTTGATTGATGTACTGAATAAAATCATGGAAATCGAATTGGCGGGTGTTGTGCGTTATACGCATTATTCGCTCATGGTTTATGGCTACAACCGCATTCCAATTGTTGACTGGCTCAAAGGCAACTCAACCGAAAGCTTGGATCACGCCTATCAAGCCGGTGAATTAGTCACCTTGTTGGGCGGTCATCCCTCGCTCAAAATCGGCCAATTGCTCGAAACCGAACAACACGATATTGGCGACATTTTGCGCGAATCTTTGGCGCACGAAACGCGCGCGATTGAAGCGTATTATGAACTGCTCGCTTTGGCTGAAGGCAAATCGGTTTTGGTTGAAGAATACGCCCGCAACATGATTCAACAAGAAGAGTTACACCTCGACAGCGTCAATAAAATGCTGCGCCGACCTGGTGAAACCCACGCTTTTGTCGGATAAAATAAAAAACGCCCTTCATCTGGGCGTTTTTTATTGAGCATTTTTGATGGGTTCAGTTATGATTAGACCATGACGCTTGAAACCACTTTATTGATCCTGACCGGCTTTATCGCCGGCGTTGCCAACGCCATCGCAGGTGGTGGCACTTTTTTCACGTTACCCGTGTTTCTCGCCGCCGGTTTGCCACCAATTGTCGCCAATGCTTCCAATGCCGTTGCGGTTTGGCCCGCACACATCATTGCCAGCGCGGGTTATCGCGATATTTTGTTGCTACACAAACGTGCATTGACCAAAGCCATTTTTATCGGACTGATGGGCGCATTGATCGGCGCGTGGTTGCTTTCAATTATCGGCAACGAACGCTTTCGCTCACTCATTCCAGTTCTGATTGCCGTCGCAACATTATTATTTGCGCTCGGTGCACCGATTCGCAATTGGCTCACCCAACATCCAACCCGTGCACACTTGAGCCTGACACAACCGCGTTTGATCGGTGTTATTTTGCAACTGATTCTAGCGATTTATGGTGGATTTTTCAGTGCAGGTTTGGGCGTAATGATTATGGCGATGCTAATGCTGCTCGGTGTATCCGACATGCAGCTCAACAACGCATTCAAAAATGCGATTGCCAGTGTGATTTCAACCGTCGCGATTTTAATGTTTATCTTCAGCGACTTGGTCGATTGGCATACAACTTTGCCCGCATTCGCCGCGTGCTTTGTCGGCGGTATTGTCGGTACGCGCTGGGCACAGCGCCTGTCCGCTCAAGTGCTTAAGACGATCGTTATTTTGACCGGTGTCGCGTTGACGCTCTACTATGGTTATCGCATTTACGTGATCTAAATATAAAACAAGAGTAATTGACATCAATCACTCCTGCTTCTTTTTTCATTTTTTAGTGGCACCGACAATGCTTTTTATTGTCTATTAAAACCATTTTTACCCGTAATCTCGACTATCGATTTCTCAATCGCCACACCCAAATCATCACCGATTGCATTGCGATCACGCTTGTTTTGCTCATCAATGTATGACTGACGTTTGGCAGCCAACTCACCGATTTCCTTCTGCACCACTTCACGCTCAGCCGTTTTCACTTCGATGAATGCAGTTTTTTCGGTCGCAGTTTTTCCTTTTAATTCATCCGGTAGTTCGCTTTCCGGCGCCGCCTGCACAAAGTTTTTGTCTTCTTTATAACGATCCACCACGTCCCAAGCGCTGTTCGAGTATGCCGCAGTTTTTGATTTGCTGACCACACGCTCGACTGAGTTGGATGCAGATACTGCCGCTGCATTATTGTCTTGCTCCGCTTGCATCATCTTTTTGGAGTTACCGGCGCGACCATAACCGATGTAAGTTGCATTGAGTTTGTCGTTTAATGCCGCGATTTTGTTGTCGTATGGGGTTTCGACATATTTGACTTTTTCGTCACTATTGATCGCAAAGTATTTGCCCTGCCCGCGCACAGCACCATCTTTCCAAAACGATTCAATGCCGGTTTTGATATCGCCACAATAGATGGTATTGACATAAATATTGTTGCGGCGCGCATCCGAAATCGCTTCTTTGTAGCTTACTTTGCCTTGATTGAACGGCTCATTGCCGGCGATATAAATCAACTTCATACTGCCGCGGCCATCATCCCATTTCAACTGTTTGGTCGCATCAGCCACCACTGCGCCCACGTACTCACTACCACCATTAGTTTTAAGACTGAATAGTTTTTCGGATAATAAATCCAAATCTTGCGTCAACGGTGTCACTTGACGCACCCAATTGTTCTTTTCTGATAAACCATCATTGCCGTACTCATACAAAGCAATTTGGATTTTGGGCGTTTGACCGTTGTATTTGAGCGTGGTCAAAGTGTTGACAATGTTCCACAAACGGGATTTGGCTTGCTCAATCAGACCATCCATGCTGTTCGATGTATCCAATAATAACGCGACCTGAATCGTGCTTTCGCTATTATTTGAGACGACCATTTTGGCATTTGTATTACCGCTAAACGCAAAAATGCTCAAACTCATCATGCTTAAAGTCATCACTTTTTTCATTCTATGCTCCTAATTTTAATTGTGGGGTGGAGAAATAATGAACGAAATGTGTTTTTGTTGACAGACTGGACCTCAGTAATGCTGTAAACCTGTAGATTATTATAAAAATAACGGTGACTGCTTGTTTCTAACATTTGGTGAATTAAACTACGAAAGGCAATTTTGAAGAAGATTCATAGTAACGGCTTGAATCGGAGGATTGAAGTTTAATCTTTTTCTTGGTCTGTGGTTA
>JBIKPB010000245.1:0-2812 GCA_044357705.1 Formosimonas sp.
AATCAAACCACTTTTGTAGGCGAGTAATAAACAGCCTAAAGTACCGAACGTCAGTGCAATTGCTTGTATTACGATGCCTGGAAAACGCAGTTCGAAAATACCTGAAAGCGCACCTAAAAACACACCTTCAAAAATTGCATAAACAGGGGCGAGATAAGGGGCAGTATGCGCTTTAAACGAAATAATCAATGCAAGGATAAAGCCTACAATTGCTCCACCCATTACCATAGGCATGAGCATACTGGGCAAATTTATGCCGTCACTCTGCATCACCATGCTCCATGGCCACGCGGCACAAAGAACGGTAATCAGTAACAACAAGCCGGTTTTATTAACGGTACCGTCAAGCGTCATGTGTTCACCGATGTTGCCTGCGTATTGTTCAAAAGCTTTATCGGATAAAGAAGGATTGCCTGTGCGCATGAGTAAAACTCCTTATAAATTAAAAAATAACACTTGATTGTAATACATTTTGTTTTAAAACCTCATATAAACCTGATTTAAAAAAACTTGCATGCTGAGGCGAAAAGCGTACAATAAAAGCACCAAATAGTTGATTCTGTGTTGACTCGAAAGGAGCTTATCATGGAAAACAATGTCGGTAAAATCGATCGCATCATACGCATCTTAGTTGGTCTGTTACTGGTTTCTTTATCGGTGACAGGTTTGATTGGTGCGTGGGGTTGGTTGGGTTTGATTTTGGTTGCCACAGGGCTGATGAGTTTTTGTCCAATTTATGTGCTGTTTGGTAAAAGCACATGCCATATGGATAAACACAGTTAAACCTGATTGACATGAAGGCGGGGTGTAACGGTTTTCCGTTACGTTGATTAACAAACAGATCGCGTCTATGCGATTTGTTTTTTCTACGTTTTAACCCTACAGCGTACTTGTACGCCGCGTGCTTCCCCCAGAGAGGCGCAGTTTGAGCCGCATAATTTAGTTATTCCGCTCAAACGACAACAAGCAGACCGAAAGGTCTGCTTGTTCTGTTTAGTGCCTTGATGAATGGAAAAGATTAAGAGGCCAAAGATTGTAATACGGGTGTCTTTTTAACCTTAGCAACTTTGGTACCTTTGATTAAGTTGGGTTCGGTTTTGAGTTTCACCGTGTCCTCGGTAATCTCGACCGCCGTAATATCCTTGTCTGATGGTAATTTAAACATCGTATCCAGCAAAATATCTTCCACAATCGAGCGCAAACCGCGCGCACCGGTTTTACGTTCCAACGCCAGTTTGGCGATGGCTGACAAGGCTTCATCCGTGAACGTCAAATCGACGTCTTCCATTTCAAGCAGAGCTGTATATTGCTTGACCAGCGCATTTTTGGGTTCGGTCAAAATATTCATCAATGCTGCTTCATCAAGGTTTGCCAAAGTAGCGACGACAGGTAAACGACCAATGAGCTCGGGAATCAAGCCAAATGTGACCAAATCTTCGGTTTCAACTTCTTTAAATAATTGACCCGTATCTTTGTTGTTGATGCTTTTTACTTCAGCACCAAAGCCCATGCCACCTTTATCTGAACGCTTGGCAATCAATTTATCCAAACCGTCAAATGCGCCACCACAGATGAATAAAATATTCGTCGTGTCTACTTGGATGAAATCTTGATTGGGATGCTTACGTCCACCTTGTGGTGGAATGGAGGCAACCGTACCCTCAACCAATTTAAGCAAGGCCTGTTGTACACCTTCGCCAGACACATCACGGGTGATCGATGGATTGGCTGATTTACGCGAGATTTTGTCAATCTCGTCGATATAGATGATCCCATTTTGGGCTTTTTCGACATCGTAATTGCAGTTTTGCAGTAATTTTTGGACGATGTTTTCCACGTCTTCACCGACGTAGCCTGCCTCTGTCAACGTCGTTGCATCCGCCATGACAAAGGGTACATTGAGCAAGCGTGCCAAAGTTTGTGCGAGTAAGGTTTTACCCGAGCCGGTTGGGCCGATCAACAAGATGTTACTTTTCGCCAGTTCAACGTCGGTTTTTTTGCGGTCTTTTAAGTGGCGCAGACGTTTGTAATGGTTGTAAACAGCGACTGACAACACACGTTTGGCATTGACTTGACCGATTACATAGTCGTTCAGCTTGTTCAAAATCTCCTCAGGTGTCGGTAAGCTACCGGTGACAACGTTGTCATGAGATTCATCGGTATTGACCGCTTCTGCATCGAGAATTTGGCCGCACAAGGTGATGCACTCATCGCAAATATAGGCATTGAGGCCTTCGATCAGTTTATGCGCTTCATCTTGCGATTTGCCGCAAAAAGAGCATTCAGTGGATTTTTTATCGTGTTTGTCCGTCATACGAGTCTTTCTGTAAATTGCGCGAGTAGATTTGCCGCAACTTTATCAACATTTGACTATTCGTCATTTGTCGATGGGGCTTAAATATAAATAGTGGGTGACTCAACGATTTTGAGCGGTGAATGTAACACCGCTCAAAATCTGTGTTGCTGAAAAGGGCCGCCGAAAATTACAGTGCCGTTCGGCTGCTCAAAACTTGATCGACTAAACCGTATTCTAAAGACTGCTCTGCAGATAAAAATGTATCACGATCTGTATCTTTTTCAATGCGTTCAATCGGTTGTCCGGTATTTTCGGACATGATTTGGTTCAGTTTAGCCCGTAAAATCAAAATTTCGCGTGCACGGATTTCGATATCAGACGCCATACCTTGTGCTCCACCCGATGGTTGATGAATCATCACGCGCGAGTTGGGCAAGGCATAGCGCTTGCCTTTTTTACCGGCTGACAATAAGAATGCGCCCATACTGGCCGCCATACCGATACACATGGTTGAAA
>JBIKPB010000039.1:0-9946 GCA_044357705.1 Formosimonas sp.
GAACACCAGACTTTTTTCGCGCGCACCCAAGCCATTACCATCATACGCAAAAATAACCGTCTCGCCGACTTTGATACTCGCAAATACACCATGAGGAGCCCTTTCATTGCGGTAATTTACACCCGCTTTAGCTAAATAGTTTTTTGCAATGTCACACGACGTTGTGAATTTTTTGACACCAATGGGATTGAACTGAAACGAGCACTCATCAGGGTCGGCAAACACCACAATTGGTGCATTTTGCTGCGCGGATTCGAGTGCAGGATTGGCATAATGGGTTAATCCTTGATACAGTGGAATATAAGTCGCAGCGGCAAGCAAAAACCCTGCCAAGATAATCGGTTTACGTCCAATGCGATCCGACAAAGCACCAAAAAAGACAAACAACGGTGTCGCCAACAACAACGCAATCGCCAGTAAAATACTTGCGGTCGCAATATCGACTTTAAGTGTTTGCGTTAAAAAAAACAGTGCATAAAATTGCCCCGCATAAAAAATCACGCCTTGACCAGCAGCCAAACCAAACAAAGCCAAGAAAATCAATTTGAGATTTTTACGCTCAGCAAAAGATTCGCGTAATGGTGCTTTAGAGGTTTTGCTTTCATCTTTCATGCGTTGAAATAACGGCGACTCATCGAGACTCATCCGCATCCAAATCGACATGCCCAGCAAAATGATCGACAGTAAAAATGGAATGCGCCACCCCCACGCGGCGAAGGCTTCTTCGCTCATGCTGTGCCGCACGAGCAAAATCACCACCAGCGACATAAACAAACCAAGTGTCGCCGTCGTTTGCACCCACGATGTATAAAATCCACGTCGCCCCATCGGCGCATGTTCGGCAACATAAGTCACCGCTCCACCATACTCGCCGCCCAAAGCCAAACCTTGCAGCAAACGCAATGCGATCAAAATAATCGGCGCGGCAATCCCGATGATGGCGTATGACGGCAATAAACCGACAATAAACGTCGATAACCCCATAATCAACATCGTGACCAAAAAGGTGTATTTACGCCCCACCATATCACCCAAACGACCGAATACAATCGCACCCAATGGCCGCACCGCAAACCCTGCCGCAAACGCCATCAAGGCAAATATAAACGCTGCACGTTCATTCACACCGGAAAAAAACTGTTTGGAAATGATTTCGGCAAGTGATCCGTATAAATAAAAGTCATACCACTCGAAAACCGTACCCAGCGAAGATGCAAAAATCACCTTACGCTCATCCGGCGTCATAGCCTTATTCTTATTGCGGACGCGCGCCATTGCCATAATTTAATCGCTCGGTTGACGAGGACGAGGACGAGGAATCGTATTGAACTGCACATGAAATACACAGCCGACATTGCCCGGCTCACTCAACTCCTCGTTGTCCCGAATGTTGACCTCCGCATTGTGCATTTCAGCCGTCTGCTTAACAATTGCCAAGCCCAAACCGCTGCCGTTATTGAACTCGCCCAGCACACTATAAAATGGTGCGTAAACCTGATCGCGCTCGGATTCTGGAATCCCCGGCCCATCGTCAAACACTTCAAAATAAGCCTCATCCAAATGTCGTGAAATCCGAACAACGACACTGCTGCTGGTGTAATAAATTGCGTTGTCGATGATATTTTTAAACAACTCGCCCAACATCGTCGGATGCGCATTGATCCAAATCTCATATTCGGGCGCTTCAAAAGAAACCTGCAAACCGTTTTGCAAAGCTCGGTCTACCGCATACAGTAATTGCTCACGAGCTGCGGCGACCAGCTCGGTCGGTTTTAAGGGTAAATGCTGCTCCGCTAAATGCTCGGTTTGCGCCAACGCAATCAGTTGCGTGACCAGATGTGCGGTGCGCTCTGATGCAGCGGCGATCTGCGCCAAGCTGTTGCGCTGCTGCTCGACATTATCGGTTTGTAGCGCCAACTCGGCTTGAGCTTTCAGTCCAGCCAATGGCGTTTTGATCTGATGCGCTGTGTCGGTCAAAAAACGCTTTTGAAACGAGATGTGGCAACGCAGGCGATAGAGTACGTTGTTAAAACTGTGAATCAGCGGTTCTATTTCTTCCGGCGCATCGGTCGTCGGCAGATCGCTGATGTCATATTGACCACGCTCAACAACTTGCTGCTGCAAGCGGCTGAGTGGCATGATGCCACGCGTCAAACCAAACCAAATCAGCAATATGGCAATCGGCAAAAAAATCAGCTGAGGCAAAATCACCCCTTGCAAAACTTCGCGCGCCAAAGCTTCGCGCTTATTTAAAGTTTCAGCCACTTGGATCAAGACCATCGGTTGCTGTTTTAAATATTTGTTCACCAATACTTGCGCACCCAAATCCTGCCACATGTAGGCAACACGCACCGGATGACCGTACAGTTCGGCGTCATAAATCTGAACTTGGTTCAAAGGTGCATCTTCCGGTGCCGGCGGTTCGGGCATTTTGACACTGCCAATCAAAACATCACCGTTTAAAGGACGTACCTGATAATAAATCTGATCACGCGCATCATTCGACGGCACACTCAAACCCCATGTCGACAAGGTCTGTTGACTGTATGAACTTTGCATTTGCTGTGATAGATTCAAAACGCTGTTTTTGAGGCTTTGATCGAATGGCGAATCCGCAATCGCACGCCCCAGTTGGTAGTTAATCAATAGAGACAACGGCCACAAAACCACCAGCGGCAGCAGCATCCACAACATGATCTGACCAAAGAGGGTTTTCCTGCGCGGCTTATGACTCATGCCGAAGTTTTTTCCGATGGCTTTTCGAGACAATATCCCAAACCACGAATAGTGTTGATGGTTATGCCCGATACTTCAAGCTTCTTGCGCAAACGATGCACATACACCTCAATGGCATTGTGGCTTACTTCATCACCCCACTCGCATAAATGATCGAGAATCTGATCTTTACTGACCAAGCGACCGGCACGCGTGAGTAAGACCTCCAGCACACTGACCTCGCGTGCTGACAACTCGAGCAGTTGACCGTTGACATGCGCACTGCGTGAGACCTGCTCAAACGACAGACTACCCAGCTGCAAACGACTTTGATCGAACCCACCTTGGCGCCGCGTCAAAGCACGCGCACGCGCTTGTAATTCGGACAACGAAAAAGGCTTGGCCATGTAATCATCCGCCCCTAGATCCAAACCTTGCACCCGTTGCTCGACCGAATCGGCCGCCGTCAAAATCAACACAGGGGTATGATTGTTGCTCGCACGGGCACGACGCAAGACTTCCAAACCTGAAATTTTGGGCAAGCCCAAATCCAAAATCAATAAATCACATTCTTGTGTCGACAGTGCTGCGTCCGCTTGCTGTCCGTCCGTCACAACATCAACTGCATAGCCGACTTCACGCAAGGCACGCGATAAGCCATCGGCCAAAACCGCATCGTCTTCAGCCAATAATATTCGCATGATAGTGTCTCCTAAGTATTTTTATGGATAACTTACACGATAAACAGTTTACCGGCATTGCGCAAGGCAGCCTTTAAGTTTTTTAGATCTGTAATCCTGTAACCAATCATTCAACCAATGATCCGACCGTCTGTCAGTCTGGTGTCAGTCAGCATTGAGTAAGCCCAACGGAATATGCTCGCAATAGTGCTTCACTTAAGGGCACATGATTATCCTTCAAGGAGACAAAAATGAACGACGACTTGGTTCAACGCATCAAAGCGAATCCAAAATACCAAAAGCTCGTCTCGACGCGTTCTGGTTATGGCTGGAAATTAACCGCGCTCATGATGATTGTGTATTACGGCTTCACCCTCCTCATTGCATTCAATAAAGAGCTTTTGGCCACGCCGATCGGTAATCACGTGACAACTTGGGGCTTACCAATCGGTTTGTTTGTGATCGTATTCACCATCGTCATCACCGGTCTCTATGTGCGCCGAGCCAACAATGAATTTGATGAATTGACCGAACAAATCAAAAAAGAGGTGCTCTAATGAAAAACAAAATTTATTTATCAGCACTGGGTTTTTGGTTAATCCAAACGGCTCATGCAGCAGGTGGTGACTTGGGTCAAGCAGAGAAACAAGCCACCAACTGGACGGCCATTTCGATGTTCATCGCTTTTGTGGTGCTCACGTTATTCATCACCAAATGGGCGGCCAATCGCACCAAATCCGCCTCTGATTTTTACACCGCCGGTGGCGGCATTACCGGCTTTCAAAACGGCTTGGCAATTGCCGGCGATTATATGTCAGCGGCCTCGTTTCTCGGCATTTCGGCTGCGGTTTACCTCAATGGTTACGACGGCTTGATTTACTCAATTGGCTTTTTGGTTGGCTGGCCTGTGATTACCTTTTTGATGGCTGAACGTTTACGCAACTTAGGCCGATACACCTTTGCCGATGTTGCTGCCTATCGTTTCAAGCAATCACCGGTTCGCGTATTTGCCGCGACCAGTACATTGGTCGTAGTCGCGTTTTATTTGATCGCACAAATGGTCGGCGCTGGTCAGTTGATCAAGCTGCTTTTTGGTTTGGATTACTGGCTCGCCGTGGTCATCGTCGGTACGTTAATGATTGTGTATGTATTGTTTGGCGGCATGACAGCGACGACTTGGGTGCAAATCATCAAGGCGGTCATGCTGTTGGCGGGCGCAAGTTTTATGGCGTTTATGGTCATGGCGCAGTTCAACTTTTCACCTGAAGCTTTGTTTGCCAAATCGGTTGAAATACACGAGAAAAAATCTGCCATCATGGGGCCGGGTGGTTTCATCAGCGACCCGATTTCAGCGATTTCTTTTGGCATGGCGTTGATGTTCGGTACCGCAGGTTTACCACACATCATGATGCGCTTTTTCACCGTACCTAATGCGAAAGAAGCACGCAAATCAGTGTTTTGGGCAACCACATGGATTGGCTACTTTTACATTCTGACCTTCATCATCGGCTTTGGCGCGATTGTTCTGGTCAGTACCAATCCTGAGTTCAAAGACGCCGCAGGTAAAATGCTCGGCGGCTCGAATATGGCGGCGGTACATTTGGCCAATGCGGTCGGCGGCAATATTTTCCTCGGCTTTATTTCGGCGGTCGCGTTTGCCACGATTTTAGCTGTGGTTGCGGGTTTGACTTTATCCGGTGCATCTGCGGTGTCGCATGACTTATACGCTACGGTGTTTAAGCATGGCAATGCCAGCAGCGCCAGTGAGCTCAAAGTATCGAAAATCACGACCATGGCGTTGGGTGTCGTTGCGGTGGTACTGGGGATTTTATTCGAAAAGCAAAACATCGCTTTTATGGTTTCGCTCGCTTTCGCGATTGCCGCTTCGGCTAATTTCCCTGTGCTGTTCATGTCGGTGCTGTGGAAAGATTGTACGACGCGTGGTGCGACGATTGGCGGTTTTCTTGGTTTATTTTCAGCGTTGATTTTGACGATTTTGTCCAAATCAATCTGGGTCGATATTTTGCACAACCCAACCGCAATTTTTCCGTATCAATCGGCAGCATTGTTTTCAATGGTAATTGCGTTCGTTGGGATTTGGTTCTTCTCAATCACAGATAAAAGCGAGCGTGCGCGGATTGATCGTGCGGGTTTTGAAGCACAAACCGTGCGCTCAGAAACGGGGATTGGTGCAGTGGAAGCTTCTGGGCATTAAAAGAACGCAAGTAAAAAACAAAATCTACTGTTGATGCGATAAAAAAGCCGTCAAACGACGGCTTTTTTATATGCAGTTTCACACACTCAGAAATTAGACAACCGCTGATTGAGTAACCACAACTGTTCTGGCGTGCCGACATTCTCCCAAGTGTGACCAAAGAACTCGCCACTCGCCAAACGGTTCTCAATTGCATGGCGGTAATACGGACTCATCGCGATTTTTTCGCCCAATGGCAAACCCATGAATTGACGCATGTCGTACAACCCAATGTTACCAAAGGTCAATTTCTTGCCACCGACATGATCTAGTGGATGCAGAAATCCCTTATCCAACACGAAATCACCCGTCGGATGAAAATCAGGATTTTCAACCATCACCAAGTGCATGTGCGGTTGCGTTTCGCGCGCAAGCTCGGCCGCTTTGGCATGTAGATTGGCATAATTGTAGTTGGAATAAACATCTCCGCTAACCGCCAAAAAGATCGGGCTGTCACTGTGCGCTTGTAATAAAGGTAAGGCTTTGACAATACCACCCGCAGTTTCGAGCGCGGTTTGTTCAGCCGAATAATGCAAATGCACGCCGAATGCTGAACCATCACCCAAAGCTTCTTCAATCTGCGCTCCGAGCCACGCGTGATTGATCACGATGTGTTCAATGCCCGCTGCTTTAATCGCGCGAATTTGATGCACAATCAGTGGTGAGCCGGCAACTTCAAGCAACGGTTTGGGTTTGAAATCTGTCAGTGGACGCATCCGCTCGCCGCGCCCTGCGGCAAAAATCATGGCTACCTGTAACATATTGCTTTAATCCAAAAAATTGATAACAAGATGGGAAATTAAGCGCTTTTCTCCCGCATTTCTTTAAAAAGTATAACCTACTTGCGTTTTTTCGCCGTCTTGTTCAACCGCATCTAACAGATGCAACAACGGTGCAAATTCACGATAGCGCGCTGCGACTTGGCGCGTGTATTTAAGTACTAAAGGTAAATCTTTGAGGTACCCCGATTTGCCATCGCGATGATACAAACGCGCAAAAATGCCAAGCACTTTGAGGTGACGCTGCAAGGCCATGTACTCAAAGTCTTTGTAAAATACATCAAATGCAGTCGGCACGTTCAAGCCTTCTTTACGTGCGACCTCCCAATAACGTGCCAACCAGTCGATTTGCTGGGTTTCAGGCCATTCAATATAAGCATCACGCAGCAATGACACCAAATCATAAGTAATCGGGCCGTACAACGCATCTTGAAAATCCAGAATGCCTGGATTATCCGTACCCACCTGCATCAAATTGCGCGAATGATAATCGCGATGTACCCAAACTTGAGCTTGCGCCAAATTGTTTTCCAACAATACGTTAAACACTTGCGTGAGTTGCGCGGTTTGCTTGTCATCTAACGTGAAATTTTTATGCACACCAAGATACCATTGCGGGAACAACAGCATTTCATTGAGTAAGCGCTCGCGATCATAAAGCGGCAATTCATTCGTTGTACTTGATTTTTGTAGTCGTACCAAGGCGTTGAGCGCATCTTTGTACAGCACATTGGCTTGCCTGTTATCCTGCTCTAAAGCAGCGAGAAACGTGGTGTTACCCAAATCGGACAACAACAAAAAGCCTTGTGCCAGATCTTGCGCCAAAATTTTGGGCACATTGACTGCACGACCAAATAACTCGGCGACATGAATAAATGGTTTGCAATCCTCATGACTCGGCGGCGCATCCATGACGATCAAGTGAGATTCGCCTGCTTGCACACGGAAATAACGGCGAAAACTGGCGTCGGCAGAGGCGACCGACAAGCTTGCCGTTTCAATGCCTAAATTTGCGGGTAAAGCACTCAGCCACTCGGTTAACTGTTGGACTCGTGCATCATTGGGTAAAGTTGTCATGGTTTTAAGCTTTAAAAATAAACCGCGGCTTGGTTCAGTCATCAGTTTATCGGTTACAATTGCGCATCTTTTTGCGCCATTTTTCCAAACGTCGCATTTTACCCGATTCCGTCTTAGATTAGACTGGTTATACTGAATGTTTGATACACACGCAACCGACTTACCCCTCAAACCATTGACGCTTTATGTGCGTCTTGCGGTATTTGCACTCGCCAGTTGCGTGGGCACTGGGTATGCACAGGTTTCGACACAAGTTGCAGCACAAGATCCAACGCCTGCCTCTACCGCTGTAACCAAATCCAAAAATACCGTAGTCATCAATAAACGCACCGATGCATTGCCCTATTGCAGTGACACACCTGCAGATGTGCTCAAAACCTGGCCACAAGGCAGTACCTCTGCCGTTGGTGATACGCTCAAAGGCTCGATGAATGACACGCTCATTCTCAAGGGTAAAGGCTGCGTGGTGCGTGAAGACATTAAAATGCAAGGTGATACGATTCAATATGACTACCCAACCGAGCAGGTCGTCGCAACCGGTAATGCAGTATTACGCACAAAAATTGGTGATGAAGTCAGCGGCCCATCGGTTACCTATAATCTAAGTACCGAAACAGGTCACGCCGCACCCGCCGAATTCAAAATTGGCTCAACCGGCGGTCGGGGTAAAGCAGAGTCATTGAATGTTTTGTCCAGCCGCCGTGCGTTGATGAAAAAAGCTTATTACACCACTTGTCGTGCAGAAGATCCAGATTGGTACCTCAAGAGCGACTCGATGTTGATTGACCAAGATCGCGACATCGGTATGGGCTCTGGCTCGGTTTTGGTCTTTAAAAACGTCCCTATTTTAGCCAGCCCTTACATGGAGTTCCCTCTGGGTGACAAGCGTCGCTCTGGCTTACTCACACCAACCATGGGCGTTTCCAGTAAGTCAGGGGTTGACATTACAATCCCCTACTACTTCAATCTTGCACCGAATTATGACTTGACCTTGTATCCTGGGTTCATGAGCAAACGTGGCGCAAAACTAGGGGCCGAGTATCGCTATATGACACGCCACAGCACAGGCAACCTGTTTGGTAACTTTGTTTTAAACGACAAGTTGGCAGATCGTAACCGTTGGTACTATCGTGCCCAGCACCAGACCACAGGCGAACTGGGCGGAGGTACTTGGATCGCCTCTGTTGATGCACAACGTGCGTCGGATGACGCCTATTTAGATGACTTCAACGCACCCGATGTCGACGGCTCCACGCGGATCTTAGCCAGCGAATACGCCTTGCAATACAATTGGGGCAACTGGCAAGCGCGCCTGCGTACCAAAACCAACCAAACCTTGCAAAACAGCGACAGAAATATCGACGTCCCGTATGACTTTGAACCGCAACTATCGGTAACCGGCTCAGAACGCTGGGGTAATTTTATCGCCTCTGTCGATTATGAATCCACTCGGTTTACCCATCCCGACAAAGTCAATCGTGCTCAAGGCTGGCGTCATGTGATTTACCCCAGCTTACGTTATGAATACCGCAATGCTGGATTCTTTTTCACACCCAAAATCGGTGTGCACACAACCCAATACGACTTGTCATACGTGCCCAATAACACCTATGATAAAAATGCAAGTCGGGTCGTACCGATTGCCAGCGTCGATTCAGGCTTGATTTTTGAGCGCGACTCATCATGGCTCGGCCGAGATGCAGTACAAACTTTAGAACCGCGTTTTTATTATGTGTATTCGCCTTATAGAGATCAAAACAATATTTGGAACTTTGATTCTGCATTAGCGGACTTTGACTTGTCGCGCATTTACAGCGAAAATCTTTTTACCGGACGTGACCGCATTTCCAGCGCCAATCAAGCCACCATCGGCGCAACCAGCCGTTGGCTCGCACAAGATACGGGTGAAGAGTTGTTCCAAATCACTGCCGCACAGCGCCATTACTTTACTGAGCAGCGCGTCACCTTACCAGGTGGTTCGATCAATACCGATCGTAAGTCCGATGTTTTACTTTCAGCCTCTGGTCAAATTGCACCACAATTTTATATGGACGCTTTCGGTCAATACAATGTAGACAATGGCAAATTGCTAAAAACTGATTTCTCACTGCGTTGGCAACCCGCACCGAAAAAAGTGATTAACATCGGCTTTAATGACAACCGGATTTTAGCAACGCCAACCCGTACTGCTTATATTTCTGGCCAATGGCCACTGACCCCCATATCCAAGAACCTCTACGGCGTTGCTCGAGTGAACTACAATCTTGAAGAAAAGCACTTGGCCGATGCTTTTGTAGGATTTGAGTACCTTAAAGATTGCTGGATTTTCCGCATTGTCGGCCAACGAACCATTTCCAGCACCAGAAAAGCAGACAATTCTGTATTTTTCCAACTCGAGCTCAAAGGCTTAGGCGCATTAGGTAATGACCCCGATAAAGTCA
>JBIKPB010000248.1:0-2785 GCA_044357705.1 Formosimonas sp.
CCAACGAATTTATCCGGATTCCACCAGAACGATGGGCATGAAGTCGAACAGCATGCACACAAGATACATTCATACAAACCATTGAGCTCATCCCGTTGTTCGGGCGACTGGAGGCGTTCTTTTTCGGGCGGCGCGACGTCGTTGACGAGGTACGGCTTGATCGAATGGTATTGGTTGAAAAAGTCGGTCATGTCGACAATCAAATCACGCACGACAGGCAAGCCCGGCAATGGACGCAAAACGATTTTTTCAGGCAAATCATTCAAGTTAGTCAAGCACGCCAAACCGTTTTTACCATTGATATTCATTGCATCCGAACCGCATACGCCTTCGCGGCACGAACGACGGAAAGACAAAGTTTCATCAACCTTTTTCAGCTTGACCAATGCATCCAACAACATACGATCGCCATCAGCCAAATCAATTTTGATGGTTTGCATGTACGGCTTCGCATCTTTGTCCGGATCGTAACGATAGATTTCAAAAATTTTATGTTTCATGGTGTTTTCCTATCAAAAAAGAATTTAATTACTTTTTTGATTTTTATTTAATGAGTATTTTTTAGAAGGTACGTGGTTTTAACGGCACGGTATCAACGGTCAACGGCTTAAGCGTGACCGGTTTGTAATCCAACTTATTGCCCTCAGAGTACCATAATGTGTGTTTCAACCATTCCGTATCGTTACGACCCATGTATGGATCGACTTCAGGTGCTTTTTCGTAGTCAACAACAGTATGCGCACCACGGCATTCGTGACGTGCGGCGGCTGATACCATAGTTGCTTTCGCGACTTCGATCAAGTTATCCACTTCCAACGCTTCAACCAATGCTGTATTGAATACTTTTGAGGTGTCTTTAACCTGAATATTGTTCACACGCTCTGCAACTTTCATAATTTCAACCACACCTTTGTCCATTGTCTCTTGCTTACGGAATACTGCGGCGTGCATTTGCATGGTTGCGCGAATCGCATCGGCTACATCTTGTGCATTTTCGCCGTTTGCCGTGGTTTGGAAACGATTCAAACGCGCCAAGGTTTTATCAGCCGCATCAGCCGATAACTGTTTGTGATCGACTGGAAAATCCTTAATCGAATCGACAATATGATTGCCCGCCGCACGACCGAACACAACCAAGTCGAGCAATGAATTTGTGCCCAAACGGTTCGCACCATGCACCGATACGCAAGAACACTCACCGACGGCGTAGAAACCTTTAACGATTTTATTACCGCTACTCATACCGTTGTTTTGATCATTTGGTACAACCACTTGCCCATAAATATTGGTCGGAATACCGCCCATTTGGTAGTGAATCGTTGGTACGACTGGAATCATTTCTTTTGACGCATCGACGTTGGCGAACTTCTTAGCAATTTCAAAAATCGACGGCAAACGCTTCATGATGGTTTCTTTACCGATGTGCGTCACGTCGAGCATCACATGGTCTTTGTTCGGGCCGCAACCGCGACCTTCTTTTATTTCTTGATCCATTGAGCGCGAGACAAAATCACGTGGTGCCAAATCTTTCAACGTCGGAGCGTAACGCTCCATAAAGCGCTCGCCATTGCAATTACGCAAAATACCGCCCTCGCCGCGCACGCCTTCGGTAATCAATACGCCCGCGCCCGCCACGCCGGTTGGGTGGAATTGCCAAAACTCCATGTCTTGCAATGGAATACCCGCACGCGCAGCCATGCCCAAACCGTCACCCGTATTGATGAACGCATTGGTTGATGCGGCAAAGATACGACCTGCGCCGCCGGTGGCAAACAAAGTAATTTTCGCTTGCAAATTCATCACTTCGCCGGTTTCCATCTCAAGCGCAGTCACGCCCAAAACGTCGCCCTCTTCGTTACGTAACAAATCCAACGCCATCCATTCAACAAAAAACTGCGTGTTGGCACGCACATTGCGTTGATACAAAGTATGCAATAACGCATGACCCGTGCGGTCAGCGGCAGCGCACGCGCGTGGCACGGGTTTTTCGCCGTAGTTGGCAGAGTGTCCGCCGAACGGACGCTGGTAAATGGTACCATCGGGGTTGCGGTCAAACGGCATACCGAAATGTTCTAACTCGTAAACGACTTTCGGTGCTTCGCGGCACATAAACTCAATCGCGTCTTGATCGCCGAGCCAGTCAGAGCCTTTGACCGTATCGTAGAAATGATAGTGCCAATTGTCCTCGTCCATATTACCCAAAGACGCGCCGATACCGCCCTGCGCAGCAACGGTGTGCGAACGTGTTGGAAATACCTTGCTCAAGACAGCGACCGACAAACCTGCTTCAGACAACTGCAACGCAGCACGCAAACCCGAACCACCGGCACCAACTACAACCACATCAAATTTTTTCGTTAAAATAGCCACTTATATTCTCCTCAAATCGACCAGAGCGCAGACACACCATAAGCGGCGCAGCCCAACAACCATAAAATCGTAAAGATGTGCAAAGCCAAGCGCACACCTGCGTTTTTGACATAATCCATCCAAATATCGCGCACACCAATCCACGCGTGATAGCACGCCGCGAGGATGGTAAACAGCGTCAAGAATTTCATCGGCACGGTCGTCATATAACTATGCCATGCGTCATAGGAGTTGTCAGAAATCAAAAAAATGACCAAAATTGCAACTACAAACAACAGAATGATCGCGCCGGTAATGCGTTGCGCCAACCAGTCTTTCCAACCGTAATGTGCGCCAGTGGTAACGCGAGCCGTGCCTATTTTTACGTTATTCATCGTTCACCTCAAAATAAATTAAACAGACGCGCAGCAACAAT
>JBIKPB010000250.1:0-2774 GCA_044357705.1 Formosimonas sp.
GAAAAAGATTAAACTTCAATCCTCCGATTCAAGCCGTTACTATGAATCTTCTTCAAAATTGCCTTTCGTAGTTTAATTCACCAATGTTGATAATCATCATGCCTTGAATCAGTTTTCCCAAAGTTCGTATTATTATTGATCACCAAGCTCTAAGATAAGGACTTTAAGCAACCTGATGATTGCGCAAGAAAAAATGCTCCGTATATTGCCCTTCAATCCCTTTTGCGTCAATCGTAGTCACACGAACAAAGTAAAAACCACCGAGAATGTCATTAAATAACAATTGATTCGTCGTACTAAATGACTCACGATATTGATTTAAGGAATCGCGGAATAAGCCCCTTGATTCCAGCATTTAACTGAAGCGATGATTTTGAGAGACCAATAAGCTCAAATTCATCGCAAACTAACCCGATACACGGGTGATTTACGGTACTACGCCGTGTTTTGGCGCAGTACAGACGGAATTATGTTTTTAGCTGACGATTCCACTGGACGATATTGAACAAAGCGAGCGTACAAATGCACGATTAGCATTTTTAGCTAAGCCACGGTAACGCACTTTGGTAAAGCCCCAAATGCGCTTGACCCATAGGAATGGATGTTCGACGCGAGAGCGCACTGAGCTTTTGCGGCGATTGCTCATGCGCTGTTCTTCGGTCAAACCGTAGTTTATAAAGCCGCGCCGGTTGGTGAATGGATCATTGATATGGCGTTGTACAATAGAATGGTAAAAGATGATCGAGATGAAGCGTCATTGTTTGATTGATTAAGGTGAAGATGAAAAAAATTGTGATTGTGGGGCCGGAATCAACTGGAAAAAGTAGCCTTTGTCAGGCGCTTGCCCAACATTTTAACGGGCATTGGGTACGCGAATATGCACGTGATTATTTAACTGAGCACGGTACGGATTACACTTTTGAGGATTTATTAACGATTGCCAAAGGTCAGTTGGCCTTAGAGGATCAAGCCACTGCGCAGGCGTTTGATGAGCAAGCACCCTATTTATTCCTCGATACCGATATGAACGTCATGCATGTATGGAGTACTTTTGTGTTTGGTCAAGAACATGAACTGATTGAACAAGAACGTGCCCGTCGTACTTATGACATGTATTTATTGGCTTGCCCAGATTTACCGTGGACGAAAGATCATTTGCGAGAATATCCGGATCTGGAAACACGCGATCGCCTGTATCACATTTATAAAAGTATACTGGAAAACCAGAGTACGCCTTGGGCTGAAGTGCACGGATTGGGCGAGGCGCGAACGCAATGCGCGATTGATGCGATGAACGACATTTTTTGTTTGAAGGACAAAGTATAAAAAAATAAGACAGCGATTGAAGGCTGTCTTATTTGATTGGTAAGCGGGTGGTGATCAAGCTCGGTGTTACTGATTTAAAACACTCATTTCATGTAAAACTTTACCAACCCGATGCAAGGCCACAATGTCTCGTCCCCAAGGCTTGCGTTGCGAAGGCAAGTGGCGCAACCACTTTAAAGCACCCTGTGAGTCAAATACGATCTTTTGCACATCAGCACTGTCTTGATGCAGGTATTTAAACATGATTTTTGCGGCATCTGCCGGAGGAATTTCCAGCATCCATGCGGATGAATACAAATAAAACAGCCAATCGCGTGTTTGCGCATTCGCCAAGCCAATGGATGCGGCCGGATCATCTTCAAAGTCGATGAAGACCACTCGATTATCGTGCCACATTGCATTGCGGATGAACACCTGACTGAGGTTTTGACCTTTTTGATGCACATCTAAAATAGCAGCCAAACCTTGTTCCCAATACACGCTCGGTTTGTCACCTTTTTCGATGGTTCGTCCGATTGAATACTGCCCTTCATAACTGATGGCAATCCAATCGGGCTCAACATGCAACAATTCCGGAACAGGCACGCCCGCACTCCTCAATGTTGCCAAGCGCTGGATCTCAATGGCTTGAGCGGCCGCTCCACCCGGTGCCGGTACGGGTGCCAAAGCCGGTAAATTGAAAATTTTAGAAACACCTTTGAGTAAGACGTAACGATGATAACCGCGCGCAGGCTCATGGCGCTTGATGATCATTTTGGTGCCCTCTACGTCGGCAACAAAAACTCGGCGTTCCGTTTGGGCGATGGCTTGTTTGATAATGTCAATTTGTGTTGGGTTCAGCATGGTAGATAAGATAAGTTAATCGAAGGCAGGTGCAATCTTACCCCATTTTTGACGGTTATAATGGAGCTTCGCTTATTGTAATCGGTGACATGGCATGGGTTTCAATGGTAAAGTGCCATCGTCTCATCGGTTGGACATCACGCAAATGATTGAGTATTGTTAAAGTCGCTTTCAGCGTTTTAAGTCATGAGTGGCGCCAGTCGTTATTTTTAATGTTTATTATTTGATGCAAAGATTTTTATGCCTTTTCAGTCAACCACTCAACCTCGATTCACCGTTCAACAATGTGAGGATCTGTTCGAAGCCGTATTAATTGATGACGTTATCGATCCCGATACTCATTTGCCCGAAAAAATTCATTTGGACTACACGCAAGCACAGCTGCTCGAGTGTTACTACATTTGCCAACAGGTTTGGGAGATGGGGGTGAATCGGCGTGAGTTCAGTCAGTTGGTCAAGAAGGTTTATCGGCAACGTGACTTGAATACGGAAGATCGACTGATTTACAAACATGTCCGTGCTAAATTCAAGCAGTTGCGCTTTGCGTTCGCCAACTTTGATGAAGGGCACAAATATCCCAAAGCATTTCATGGTATTACGAGTTT
>JBIKPB010000041.1:0-9843 GCA_044357705.1 Formosimonas sp.
ATTGTTACACATTTGTGAACCCGACTCAAGCCTTAGCGTGATTTTTGTCGTGCAGCATTTATTCGTACTGCCCAACATCGCTCGTTCTGATTTTTATCGCTTCAGGCATATCATTGATGATGCGAAAATACATGCCATACATCTGTCATTCCTCTCTGTTACACTGCATACAGACTTGAGTCAAAGGAGAAAATCATGGAAAGTATTGTCATCATGGTATTGATCGGATTGGTCGCAGGTTGGTTGGCCAGTATGTTCTTTCGGTGTTATTGGCGACATTATTGTCGGCTTGATCGGTGCTGTTTTAGGTGGTTGGCTGCTCGGCAAATTAGGCATCTCAATGGTTGGCGGTTATTTAGGTGCCATTGTAACAGCGACCATTGGTGCGGTCGTTCTACTGCTGTTAATTCGTTTGATCAGACGGTAAGCTCAATATTTCAATATTGAGTCGATAAAAATACGCCCTCTATTGAGGGCGTATTTTCGTTTTTGTGATGACACGTAATCAATTTTTAAGCCGCTGCAAAAATCTTGCCCAGTGTCGTAATGCCCTCTTCAATTTTAGCCGCAGGTACCGTGACAAAAGCCAAACGCAAGGTATTGGCAGCCACTTCATTGGCATAAAACGGTGAGCCCGGTACATACGCCACATTATGTGCCAAGGCTTTTTCGAGTACCGTTTCCGCATTCATCCCATTAGGCAAATTCACCCATAAAAACATGCCGCCAGCGGGCTGATTCCACGTCACACCACTTGGCATGTGTGCTTCAAGCGCACCAAGCATTGACTGCGCTTGATGGTGATAACGTGAACGAATCGACGGAATGTGCTCGTCCAAGAAACCGTCTTTAACCACTTCATAAACCACACGCTGGGCAATGGTTGATGTGTGTAAGTCCGTCGCTTGTTTGGCTTGCTCAAACTTACGTGCGATCTCGGCTGGAGACACGATGTAACCCAAACGTAAACCTGGCGCGAGCACTTTAGAGAATGAGCCCATGTGAATCACACGTTCCGGCATGCGCGAGAGCAATGATGGCGGCGGCGCCGATTCGTACCATAATGCGCCATATGGGTCGTCTTCGACCACGAGCAAATCATTAGCACGCGCTACTTCAACCAGCTTGGCCCGGCGCGCTTCACTCATCATGCGACCGGTTGGATTTTGAAAGTTCGGCAATGCATATAAAAATTTCGCTGCTTGTGCATCGTCGCTTGACAACTGCGACGCATCCAAACCGTTTTCATCAGAGGCGACCGAAATAAATTCAGGAGAAAATAACGAAAAAGCCTGCAACGCACCCAAGTAAGTCGGGGTTTCGACCAAAACCTTGTCGCCTTCATCAATGAAGACTTTACCGATCAAATCCAAGGCTTGTTGCGAACCCGAGACAATAATCACTTGATCAGCTGTAATGGTTGCACCGTTGGTACTCATGCGATTGGCCACCCACTCACGCAAAGGCGCGTAACCGTCGGTAGTTGAGTATTGCAACGCCGCTTGCGCATCTGTCGCCAACACCTTATCAAACGCCGCCTTCATTTGTGCAACGGGAAAGCTCTCCGGTGCAGGCAAACCGCCGGCAAACGAAATGACTTGCGGATTAGCGGTTACTTTTAAAATTTCGCGGATAACCGAACTCTTAATGGCCGTAGCACGTTTGGAGAATAATTTTGAATACGACATAATGGCCTCGTGGATGGTGGTGTATGGCTTCAAATATAACCGAAAATAACAGTACAGTACCGATACAGTCTGGAAATCGGCAAATAAACTGTATTGTGACACAGGACGATACGGTTAAGCACTTTTACTGCACGTTTGCCAATAAAAATTGCCGTTCTTTTTGATCACAATTCGATCGGCAATCAGTCATTCATCCTGCTCCAGCGGCTCCAATGCCAGCAGCGCGGCGCTTTGTTCGCTTTCAAGCTGTTCAACTCCACTCAGCGCCCGCGTCATCGCGCGCGTACGCACTTGTGCCGCATCAATATTTTTCGCGGCGCGCTCCAAACTGTCGCGGGTTTTACTCAAAACATCACCAAACTTGCCAAACTCGGTTTTAACCGCACCCAAAACCTGCCACACGTCACTTGCCCGTTTTTCCAGCGCCAGAGTCCTAAACCCCATGTGCAAGCTATTCAAAATCGCCATCAATGTGGTCGGCCCCGCAACCACAACGCGGTGCTCGCGCTGCAAAGTATCCAGCAACCCGGCTTGACGCGCCACTTCAGCGTACAGCCCTTCAGTCGGTAAATATAGAATTGCAAAATCAGTCGTATGCGGTGGCGAGACGTATTTTTCAGCAATGGTTTTTGCTTCAGATAAAATCGCACGGATTAACTCATTTTGCGCTTTGAGCAATGCTTCAGCATCGGCAGCATCTTGCGCATCTTGCATACGCTCGTATTGTTCACGCGGGAACTTCGCATCGATCGGCAACCACACGGGCTCGCGCTCACTGCGCCCCGGCAATTTGATCGCGAACTCAACCCGCGCTGTAGACTCGGGCACGGTCACCACATTGGCCGCATATTGCTCAACGGTAAAGATTTGCGCCAATAGATTGGCCAGCTGCATTTCACCCCACGTCCCGCGTGTTTTGACATTGGTCAATACGCGTTTTAAGTCACCTACACCCGTTGCCAAGGCTTGCATTTCGCCCAAGCCTTTATGTACTTGCTCCAGACGATCAGAAACAATCTTAAACGACTCACCCAATCGCGCTTCTAAAGTCGCATGAAGCTTTTCATCCACCGTTTGGCGCATTTGCTCCAGCTTGGTTTCATTTTTTTGCTCGATGCTGGTCAAACGCTGTTCGATGTTTTCACGCATTTGCGTCAAGCGACGCTCGGTTGTATCGTTGAGTTGCTGCAATTGCTGCATGAGTTGCGTGGTGGTCGAGTTGAGCTGTTGCACCAAAGTTTCACGCGCATGAGCACTTTCGGTGGTTTGCGTTTCCCGCACTTCTTTGAGTTGTGTATTCAGCAAACTTTGCACTTGAAACAACGATTTACCCAACTCATCTCGCTGCTGATGCGCCAGATTAGCGGCATACTCGCGGGCATTTAGATTGTGCTCGTTCAAAGTCTGATGCGTATCATCAAACGATGCACTCATCGATTGCAAGACCTGCTCTGCGGTACGCTGGGTGTGGTTTAACCGTTGCCACAGCACGACCAACACAATCAATGCGACCACCAGTGCAACCAATGCAACAGATAACAAAACAATGGTGTTATTCATTCGGCACACCATATTGTTCGGTAATTTGATGTAACTTTTGTCGCACTTGCGGCGTAAACGTGCCAGCCTGTGCAGGCATTTGTGGTGGCCCCGCCTGAGCATCGGGCTGATTGCGCATCCACTCGGCGGTGTTGTAAAACGACGCCAACAAGCGTTGGTACAAATCATCCGGTACGCGGATTTCGCGCATGGCCTGCGCCATGCAGGCCACCCATTGATCTCGTTCCGTCACACCAATTTTAAACGGCAAGTGTCGTGCACGCAGTTTGGGATGGCCATGGGTTTGCATGTACAACGGTGGCCCGCCGAGCCAACCGGACAAAAACATAAATAACCGCTCACGAGACTCCGACAACGAATCGCCATGCGCCGCCCGCAGCTCAGCGTATTTGCCCTCCAAGTCCATCAAATCATAAAATCGCGTGGTGAGCTCACGTACACGCGCTTCACCACCGAGCCAGTCGTATGCGGTTTCATAACGCATCGGATTGTTGTGTTCTACATTCATCTTTTACTCTATTCATTACAGCGATCCCAATCGCAGCGCATTATGATAACACAGCGATTTAAGGGCTTTTACTCGCCTGAGTTCTATGTCTGTAATCCACCCAGAAAAAAGCGACACTTAGAAGTAGAAATTTCTCATAAACTAAGGCAAGGAGAATATCTATGAAGACCTCAAAATAGATTGACAGCCAAATTCTGTTGATTCTCAAACAAACGCTGGGGTTTCGGTTTGTGTTTCCTGTATTTGCGCAACATCAAAGGCTACGGCTGGAATCATAAGCGGGTGTACCGCATCTATTTTCACAAACCCCCATTACGAACTATCATACCCCGCCGACTTTACCTAAAATCTAATAAGCTCCGACTTCAACTCAATGCCTGCACCATAATACGCTGGAGGCTGGATTTTCATTGCCTATTGTGTTTTTATTCCGTCAAGCATGTCGCGGGCGACTCAACAGTTACGATGTTGGTCTCTAGAAACAACAAAGCTCATTGAACGTCCAATGAGCTTTGATCCAACATTTTTCAAAATTCGTTTATTTAAGTACAATCACTTGATCCAACACACCATTGATCTTGGTCATCAAGCGCCACTCCGGCGTCTCAACGCGCACCAGCCATAAGCCTTTGGGGGGCGTTTGCTTAAGAGTCGTGCGCCATACATTGGCTTCGCCAGTCGGTACTAAAGTCAACTTTTGATCTTGTGCAGGTACGCCCATATTTTGCAAAAAAAGTTGAATCGGCTGACCTGCCAACGCTGCCTTGGCGTTACCTTGTAAACGCAGCTCCGCAATATCTCCCGTTAGCATCAACTGTCCGTTCAAGCCATACTCTTGTGCTTTATCGTCCCGACGTAGGTCTTGATTGATCGCCAAACCTTCTTTGTAATAATCATCGGAAACCACACCATCATCTGTCGTAAATGCCAAGTACATCGTGACAAAACAGGCAATAACGACAATCAATGGCAATCCAACCACAAATAAAAACCAAGGGTGCTTCCACGCGGGTTTAACTGACGTTGTTTCATTATTCATAAAGTTATTCTTGTTTCGGTAAAAGGAAAAAGGCTTTTTCGCTCAACACATCGCCTTGCATATCAAGCGGTTTGAGTCGAATTTCAATGGGATTCGAGCCTGAAGTCGCTCCGGCTCCACGCGCTTTCACTTGATCCACCTGCACTTTCAACACAATGGTATGAGTCGATAGAGGTGCCAGCGTGATTTTTGAGTCAGTACTGACGCCAATGCCATTGAGACCGTGACCAGATACGTTTATCGTATGCGGTTGCTCATCAGTATTGGCAAATTGAACACGATAAACATTTTCAACAATATTTCCATCCATCATGCGTGGAACGGCACGGGCATCACTCTGAACGGACATTTTGAGTAGATTACGTTGTGCAAGACTGTATGCCATGCCACCAATCAACGCAACCAGCACCGCGGTATAAATCAACACGCGCCCCCGCAAAATACGGCGGATCAAATCTTCTTTGCTCAGGCTTTCTTTCACGCCATTTTCGGTATCATAACGAATCAGATTTTTCGGATAGCCCATTTTTTCCATGATGTCATTGCAACCATCGATACATGCGCCACAGCCAATGCACTCCATCTGCAACCCATTACGAATATCGATTCCCGTAGGACATACATCCACACACACACCGCAATCAATACAGTCGCCCTTGCCTTGTTCGCGTGGATCAATGCCTTTTTTGCGCGGGCCACGCGATTCACCACGTTTCTCGTCATAGGTGACGATCATCGTATCGGCATCAAACATCACGCTTTGAAAGCGAGCATAAGGACACATATATTTACAGACTTGCTCACGCATCCAGCCGGCCAATAAATACATTGCCGCACCATAAAACAAAATCCAAAACCATTCAACCGGACCGAAAGATAATGTTTTCAATTCGGCAAACAACTCGCGTGTCGGAGTAAAGTAGCCAACCAAGGTAAAGCCGGACCACAAAGCAAAAGCCGCCCACAAGAAATGCTTGGTGCCTTTTTTAAAGATTTTCTGGGCCGAAAACGGTGCCTTGTCAAGCCTCATTTGCGCGACGCGATCACCCTCGACCTTTTTCTCAATCCACATAAAAATCTCGGTATAAACCGTTTGCGGACACGTATAGCCGCACCACAACCGCCCTGCGACGGCCGTGAACAAGAATAAAGCTAACGCAGAAATTAACAATAACACCGCCAAATAAATCACATCTGAGGGCCAAAGCACCAAACCAACCAAATAAAATTTGCGTTGCGTCACATCCAGCAGAAAGGCCTGCCGATCATTCCATTGCAACCAGGGTGTGGCATAAAAAATAATTTGCGTCACCCAAACCATAATCCAACGCCATTTATTAAACAAACCAGAAACCTCACGGATGAAGATTTTTTTGCGTGCAGCAAAAAATCCCTGCGGCGGCTCGTCATCTTTTTTACGACGTGGCAAGCGGGAAACATCAATGGTCTGAACTTTAGCGTCTGGGTTGATCATATTAAACTCGCGTGGTGTCATGCACTCAAAGTAAGCAATTGAAATAAAAAAGCGTTCTGTCGAGAACGCTTTTTATTTTTATTTTTTTGCTGCATTATCTGTCGGGGTGCTACTGGCTTTCATATCGGCCGGCTTTTGCTCTGCCGGTTTAGCCGCTGCCGCCTTTTCTTGCTCCGACTTCGCCGCTGCATCTGCAGTCTCTTTAGCTACACGTGCAGGAACCGAGTTAGCCGTACACTCAGGTCTACCCGCAGCTTTAGCATTGGCTACATTGTCTTGCCAAGCTTTATCATCATCCGCCAAAACTTTAGTGAGGTAGTCAGGAGCGATTTTAGGATTGCCAGCTGGATTCAAACTCCAAACGTAGGCTGCGACCACATGAACCTGTGCCTGCCCCAAATAACACTCCCATGCTGGCATGACATTATTACGCCCTTTGCTGATGGTTTCAGTAATGGTTTTAAGATTGCCACCATAGAGCCAAATTTTATCCGTCAAATTAGGTGCACCAACAGCGTGACTAACACCCGTTTGATCTGATAAAGCACCCGTCCCTTCTGCGGTGTGACATGAGGCACACAAAGTGAACTTATCTTTGCCTCGAGCTGCCGCAACCGCATCATGCGGACTGCTCGACAATGATAAGACATAATTGGCAACGTCATTGATGGCAACCGGTGTTTTCAATGCTTCTGCTTGAGAGGCCATGACACCATTGCGCCCACCTAAAATGGTGCGTTCAATCGCTTGGGGCCAACCACCATAGAGCCAATCACTATCAGTCAAATTCGGAAAACCTTTGGCACCGGTCGCAGCAGAGCCATGACACTGCGCACAGTTGTTTTGGAAAATGCGTTCGCCCAACTTCATGGCATTCTCGTTTTGTGCCAACTGCTCAATCGGTGTTTGTAAATACTGTGCGTATTGCGGATCCAACGCTACTTTGGCATCAGCCATCTCTTGTTCATATACACCGGTCGATGTCCAACCAAACGCGCCTTTATAAGCACCTAAACCAGGATATGCCCAAAAATAGATCAATGCGGCGATCACACCTCCTAAAAACATAAATACCCACCAACGCGGCATCGGATGATTGTATTCTTGTAAGTTGTCGTCCCAAACATGAGGTTTGAGGTGTTCTTCACCTGGCTTGTTGGTTTTTGCCCGTAATTGACTGATAAGAATAACCGTGACGAAAATCACGCCGCCCAATGCGATGGCGGTAATCCAATATGACCAGAACGAACTTGTAAAATCACTCATTTTGCTTCCTTTGATTGAGCGGTGGTGTTGGTGTTGCTTATAATAGTCGGCGAGGTATCGTCGTCTTCAAGCAGTTCGGTCGCGCGTGCTTGGTAAAAATTGTGGTTGTCTTTTTTAAGAAACCAAACCAACCAAGCCACGAAACATGAAAAGCTCGCCACGGTGATGATGGCGCGAACAATTGACATCGTATCCATACTCGTCTCTTATTTATTTTTAAGGGCTAGGCCTAAACCTTGCAAATGGGCAATCACAGCATCCATTTCGGTTTTACCTTCTACCGCTTTAGGAGCGGCATCAATTTCAGCATCGGTATACGGGACACCAACTTTACGCAGCGCGCGCATATGGTTTTGCAACACAGCGCCATCAATTTTCGCTTCGTTTAACCATGGAAATGCGGGCATGTTGGATTGTGGTACCACTTCGCGTGGATCGTTCAAGTGCGTACGATGCCAATCATCAGAATACTTACCGCCAATACGTGCTAAATCAGGCCCTGTACGTTTCGAACCCCATTGAAAAGGGTGGTCATAAACTGATTCACCAGCAACAGAGTAATGACCATAACGCAAGGTTTCAGCACGCAACGGTCGAATCATTTGTGAATGGCAGTTGTAGCAGCCTTCACGAATATAGACATCACGACCGGCCAACTGTAATGCCGTGTAAGGTTTGACTCCATCAATGGGCTCTGTCGTTGAGTGCTGGAAAAAAAGTGGTACGATTTCGGCCAAACCCGCAAAAGACACCGTAACGAGCGTTAAGGTAATCAGCAAGCCAACTTTACGTTCAACTTTATCTTGTGAAATAAAACTCATGGTGTTCTTTCTCTGAAACTTCGCATTTTTAAACGCACATACAAGCAATTTTTTTACTTTTGTTGACTGGCTTGATCAGCGGTCATTATGACATTTGCAATCAAGCATCTTTTAAGCAAAAAAGTAAAAAAACACCTTCTTTTCGATATGACTGTTAATAGTTAACGTGGTGGCTCAGCTCAGGAATCCGTGCGTCGACCATTTTACCGGCCATAGCCGTGCGCGCCACGTTGTACGCCATAAGCACCATACCTGAAAGATACAACAAACCACCCAAAATACGCATCAGATAATAAGGCTGACGTACTGCAATATAATCAATGAAACTGTTGACTGGATAACCATCCGCCGACAAATTTCGCTCCATCAAACCTTGTGTCACACCCGAAATCCACATTGCAACGATGTATAAAACCACACCAATGGTTGCAATCCAAAAATGTAAATTGATCAAACGCGTACTGTACATCGCTTCGCGATTAAACATGCGCGGAATCAAGTAATACAAGGAACCAATCGAAATAAAACCAACCCAACCCAATGCACCTGAATGCACGTGACCAATCGTCCAGTCAGTGTAATGTGACAGTTGATTCATCGCCATCATCGGACCTTCAAACGTAGACATACCGTAGAAGGACAAAGCCACCACAAGGAACTTGAGAATTGGATCTTCACGCAACTTATCCCAAGCACCTGACAAGGTCATCATGCCATTAATCATGCCGCCCCAGCTTGGTGCGAGCAAAATAATCGAAAAAGCCATACCCAGTGATTGCGTCCAATCAGGTAAAGCAGTGAAATGCAAGTGGTGCGGACCCGCCCACATATAAGTGAAAATCAAAGCCCAAAAGTGCACGACCGACAAACGGTACGAATAAATCGGACGGTTGGCTTGCTTAGGAACATAGTAATACATCATGCCCAAGAAACCAGCAGTCAAAAAGAACCCCACCGCATTATGACCGTACCACCATTGCACCATTGCGTCCTGAGCGCCAGCATAAGCCGAGTATGATGTAAACCAGCCCGACGGAATCGCAGCACTGTTGACAATATGCAGCAAAGCCACCGTTAAAATAAAGCCACCGAAAAACCAATTGGCGACATAGATATGACTTACTTTACGTTTCGCAAGCGTTCCAAAAAAGACCACCGCATACAATACCCAAACAACGGTCAATAGAATGTCAATTGGCCACTCCATCTCAGCATACTCTTTACCTTGGGTATAGCCCAAAGGCAAGCTAATCGCAGCAGCGATCAGAACCAATTGATAACCGACAAACATCAACTCTGGTAATTTGAATTTTTCACCATACAGCCGAACGTGCGATGTACGTTGCACCACATGGAATGAAGTGGCCATTAGTGCACACCCGCCAAATGCAAAAATCACCATGTTGGTGTGCAATGGGCGTAAACGACCAAACGATAACCAAGGTACACCAAAATTCAACTCGGGACAAGCCAATTGGGAAGCAATC
>JBIKPB010000007.1:0-20119 GCA_044357705.1 Formosimonas sp.
TATGGTCGTATCCAAGATGTGCTCAGCGGTGGTATTCACGCCTATCTGACCGAGTTTTTGGAGAAGGTTTATGACTTGGGCAATCAAATCAGCCATGATTTTCTCGTCCCACTTAATCCAGTGCACCCAGCTTAATGCGGCTCAATGAGCGGACGGGTTTATTGATGAGCGTCTTGATTGACTCAGTATTGATGAAAAATATTAGAATAAGCTCGGTGGGCATCGTCCATCCTAAGGCGCAGTAGAGCCCGCCATAAATATCGAGTACACACATGCGTTTTCAAATCCTTCATAAAACCCAATACGACTACGAAGATCCTGTCTCGTATCTGATCCAGTTGTTGCGCGTTACGCCATCGAGCGGTTCGGGGCAAAATGTCGTCAACTGGGCTATCAATGCACCGACCGTGTTGCAGCCGCAAACCGATGCTTTTGGCAATCGCACGCACATCATGACTCTAACTGCACCGACCCAGCATCTTGAAGTCACCGTGCAAGGTTTGGTCGAGGTCGCCGATGATGCGAGCAGCCATCGTTTTGCTCCTGAAGGTTTATCACCACTGGCGTTCACTTTGCCGACGCGCTACACACAGGCCGATGAGGCATTGACCGAGTTAGCGTATCGCATACTCAAAGCCCAAACCGGTCATGAACAGCGTTTTTTTGATTTGATGAATGCGGTGTATGAGCGCATTGCTTACGTGACCAATTCCACTGACGTGAATACCACTGCCGCCCAGTCGTACGCGCAAGGCACCGGTGTATGTCAAGACCATGCACATGCATTTATCGCGTGTGCGCGTGCACTGGGTATTCCGGCGCGTTATGTCAGCGGTTACCTTAACACTGGTGACATTGGTCACGTTGCCAGTCACGCGTGGGTCGATGTCTACACGGACCGTCACGAATGGTTGAGTTTTGATATCACACATCAGTGTGTCACCGATGGGCGGCATTGTCGTTTGGCGATCGGTCATGATTACGATACAGCCGCACCGGTGCGCGGTTCGCGCTTTGGTGGCGGGCGTGAAAGTCTGGACGCACACGTGTATGTTTCAGCGCAAGAGCACTTCGCCCCATGGGGCGAAGCCGCACAATAAACGTATCAGTGTCTTGAAAGTCGCGTAAAATATGCGAAACTAAAAAGTACACAAGGACGTGTGCTTTTTTGAATCCCAGAAACAGCAGCAGGTGAAATATGACATATTGCGTCGCTCTCAAACTCAACGCAGGAATGGTTTTTTTATCCGACACACGCACCAATGCGGGCGTGGACTTGGTCAATCGTTTTCGTAAAATGACGGTATTCGAAGTGCCTGGCGAGCGCATGATCACGTTGATGACAGCGGGCAATCTGTCGATCAGTCAAGCGGTCGTGCAGCATTTGATGCATCAGACATCTGGCGAAGAAAATCGCACACTTTGGAACGCGACCAATATGTTTCAGGCTGCGCGTTTGGTTGGCGAGGCGATCCGCAAGGTGCATGAGCATGATGCACAGGCGTTGAAAGACTTCGATGTGGATTTTAATGTCAGCTTTATCCTCGGCGGACAAATCGGTGCCGAAGAGATGCGCCTGTTTCAAGTTTACTCAGCGGGCAACTTCATCGAGGCGACCAACGAAAATCCGTATTTTCAAATCGGCGAAGCCAAATACGGCAAACCGATCGTCGATCGTGTCATCACGCCGGAAACACCACTCGATGAAGCCGCCAAGTGTGCCCTGATTTCAATGGATTCGACTTTGCGCTCAAACATCTCGGTCGGTTTGCCACTTGATTTGTTGTGCTACGAAAAAGACACTTTGGCCGTGACCAAATTCACCCAAATCACGCAAGACAATCAGTATTATCAAATGATCAGCCGCACTTGGGGCGCACGTTTGCGTGAGGTATTCAGTGAAATCGACGATCCGGTATGGAGTGCTGTGCCTGACAATGCTTTGGCGATCGATTCGTCGCAGGTTGCTAAACCGATTCTTGCACCACGTCCAACGAACAGCGCGGTTCATCTGCAAAATACCTCTGCTCAATATTTAGCACAAAATTAACGGATGCATCATTTTAAAATGCACTCAGTATTGTTATTTCCCTAAACCGATTCAACTCACGGAGTATCTTATGACCACACTTTATTACTTTGCCGGCGCTTGCTCTCTCGTGCCACACATCGTCGCTCGTGAACTCAGCCTCGACATCGCTGTCAAAGCTGCACCGCGTCCGGACGATGCTAGTCGTGCCGAGTATTTGGACGAAATCAATTCGCTCGGCAAGGTGCCGGCCTTACAGCTGGACGATGCTCAGGTGATCACGCAAAACGTTGCCATCGTCGAATACATGGTTTCAATCGCTGAAGCGCAAGGTAAAGTCGACATCGTTTATCCCAAACTCGGTACGTTGGAGCATGCCCAAGCATTGCGCTGGTTGTCATTCGCCAATTCTGACATTCATCCGGCTTTTGCACCTTTATTCCACCCGAAACGTTTTTCCAAAAACGAAGCCGATTTTCCGGTCATGAAAGACATGGCGATCGAATTACTCTCAGATTTGTACGCGCACGTTGATGGCGAATACGCGACCAAAGACTGGATCGCCAACAACCAATATTCAGCGGCTGATATTTATATTTACGTTACTTATCGCTGGGCTCTGCGCATGGGGTTTGATTTGTCTCCGTTTAAAGGCTTGAAAAAAATGGTCGCGGCGATTCAGGCGCGTCCTGCCGTGATTCAGGCGTTGGCTGAACAAGGCGTTCCTGCGATTTAATATGCCGCAAAAACTCACCATTGCCACCCGTGAATCACGTCTTGCCTTGTGGCAAGCGAATTTCGTCAAGGCCGAACTCGAACGCCAGCATCCGGATTTAACCGTCGAGTTGCTCGGCATGACCACACGCGGCGATCAGATTCTTGATCAAAGTTTGTCTAAAATCGGCGGTAAAGGCTTGTTTGTCAAAGAGTTGGAAGCTGCCCTCGCTGATGGTCGCGCTGATTTGGCGGTGCATTCGCTCAAAGACGTACCGATGACGCTGCCCGACGGCTTTATGCTCGCGTGCGTGATGGCGCGTGAAGATGCGCGCGACGCGTTTATTTCCAACCAATATGCGTCGTTGGATGAGTTGCCCGATGGCGCGGTGGTCGGTACGTCGAGTTTGCGCCGTGCTGCGCAAATCGCGCATCGCTACCCGAACTTAACCATCACCTCATTGCGTGGTAATCTCGATACACGCTTGCGCAAACTCGACGAAGGCCAATATGCTGCAATTATTTTGGCCGCTGCCGGTGTCAAACGCCTCGGTTTGGGCGAGCGCATCAAAGCCTTGATCGAGTTGGACGACGCACTGCCCGCCGCCGGTCAAGGTGCGCTGGGTATCGAAATCGCTGCTCATCGTGACGATGTTGCCGAATTGCTCAAACCTTTGCAAGACCTCCATACAATTGCTTGCACGATGGCTGAGCGCGCCGTGTCGCGTGCTTTGGGCGGTTCTTGTCAGACGCCATTGGCGGCTCATGCGATTGTCGAGAGTGGTGAATTATTTCTACGCGCGAGTATCGCTCTACCTGATGGCTCACTTGTTTTGCAGGCACAAGCGCGTGGTGATTTGATGCAGCCGCAGTGCTTGGGTGAAATTGTGGTCAACGATTTGCTTGCGCAAGGCGCACAAACCATTCTCGACGCACTGCCGTCTTACACTGTTTAAATCACGCCATCATGAGTCGTGCTGCCCTATTGACCCGTCCTTTGCCTGTGCGAGATGGTGTGGTGGAGACCTTGCAAGCGGGCGGCATGACGGTATTGTCTTTGCCGACATTGCAGGTGAGTGCGCACATTGATACCGCGTTTGAAGCGCATCTCTTGCAGCACAATTATAACGGCGTGGTCTGCGTCAGCCAGCATGCGGTAGCGTTTGTTGCCGAGCGTCTGGCGGCTTTAAATTGGCACTTCTCAGACGATACATGGTTTGCCACGGTCGGCACAGCATCGGGTCTGGCATTGCGCGAAACATGGTCGAATGCGCGAGTCATCACGCCGGAGTCGGGCGATACGCAAGATACCGACGGTTTGTGGCGCGCGCTCACGCGTCAGCATTTGATTCAACCGAATCAAAAAGTCCTCATTGCGCGCGCACAAAGCGGTCGCGATGTTTTGTTGCATCGCTTGCAAGATTCGGGTGTCTTGGTGGATGTTTGGTCGTGTTATCGGCGCGATGAAGTGCTTTGGCGCGATGACGAACGGCATACTGTTTTGGATATGCTCAATCAACACGGCTTGGTGCTGTCGATTACCAGCATCGAAGGCTTGCGCAGTTTGCTGCGTAATCTCGCACCGATTCCCGAAATCCTGTGGCAGCAGCCGCTCGTTGCGCTGCATCCCGTCATCGCCGAAGCTGCGCGGCATCAGGGTTTTACCCGTGTGGTTTGCGTGTCGCCGCATGAAATGTCGGCGGCTTTATTGGCGCAGCGCGATTAATCAGTTGTACAATGGCACAAACTTTTTTACAAAGAGGCTGTCATGGAAAACACTGAAACTACTCCGATTAAAAAACGCTCAAGTTTTAAACGTACATTGATGTATCTGTTGGTATTGGGCGTGATTGGTGGTGCGGGTTACATCGCTTATGAAGAAGGTGCGATGGACGCGTATTTACCGCAAGCGCTTAAAGTGCGCCAAACTCAACCTGAGCCGATCACGATCAATGTGGCTGCTGCCAAACCGGATGCTAACCCAGCATCCGACAGTACCGCCAGTGTCAACACGACTGCACCTGCCAATCCAGTGACCAACACGGACGTACAGACTGCGCTCAGTCAATTGCAAGGTGCGCAAACCGGCTCAACGACCGTGAATGGCACACCGAATCTCAATAATAATCTGCCCGCAGCCAATGTCCCTTCAGCGAGCGCCGCACCGGTCACTATCGCGATCAACGGCGCGCCCGCGAATGCCTTGTTTGCCGCTTATGACGCGCAATGGCAATGGCAGAGCATCGAGCAGTCGTTCAAAAGCCAAGGCGACATCGCAGCGACTTTGCAACAGACTCAAGCGCTCAAAACCCAATTACAAGCTGCCAATTCGGTCGCTTTTGCCCCGACTTTGACCGCATTGAGCCAAGTCGAATCTCAATTGCAAGCATGGACGCCATTGCAAACCGTCACTTACATGAGCGCGTTGCAACAAACCATCGCTGATGTCGATGGTATGACGATCAAAACACCAGAGGCAGATGATGTGACACAGGCCACCGTCGGTGAGCAATCATGGTGGCAACGCATTTTGGCAAGCCTTAAAAACGTCATCGAAATCAAACGCGTCGACGAGCAAAAAAACAATGCTGCGCTATCCGCCAGCACTGCCGCTTTGGTTAAACAGTCGATCATCGCGCGTTTAAGCTCGGCGCAACTCGCCGCCCAAACCGGTCAATGGCAATTGGCACAAACCAACGCGCGTGCGGCCGAAGCGTTAGCGCAACAATGGGCGGATACGAGTACATTGAGTAAGCTCAAGCCATTATTGGAGGTTACGAGTTTCCCTGCTGCACCGGATTTCAGCACGGTTCATTCGGCACTGATGCAAGCGCGCACACAACTGATCAATGAAGCGCGCGCTGCGCAAGCCTTGCCGGCTCCGACCAGCACACCGGCAACCACAACGCCGGCAGCTCCAGCCACACCGGCAGCTTCGGCAACGAAAGGTGGTGCATGATGCGACAAACCATTTGGACGTTTATTTTATTGGCGATTGCTGGCTTGATCGCCTTTGGTTCGCACAATTATCCCGGTACGGCTGAGTTTGTCGTGGCTGGATTCAAGATCAGCATGAGCATTTATGTGTTCGGTTTATTATTTTTAGGTCTGATCACGGTGATTTTGTTGCTGTGGCGCATGTATCGTGCAGTGGTCAATGTTCCGTCGCGCTTCGGTTCATGGCGCTCGAACAAACGTGAAAACCGCGCATTGGCAGCCGTGAAAACCGCGACGATTGCTTTGCATGAAGGTCGTTGGACGCACGCAGATAAAGCTGCCAAAATCGCCAGCCGCAGCCCACAGTCGGCCGGTATCGCTGCATTATTGGGCGCTGCCAGCGCGCACGCGCAAGCGCAGCCGATTACGGCGCAAGAGTGGCTCAAAGAGTTGGAGGGTGACGATGATTTCGCCGATGCTGCCGCCTTGCAACAAGCGCAAATCGCCTTGGCTAACCAAGATGCCAGTGCGGCTTTAGCTGCGCTAGATGGTGCGTCGCCGACCGTGCGTAAACACAGCGTGCGTTATCGTGAGTTGTTGATCGCCGCACATGCCCAAGCAGATCATTGGCACGAAGTCATGCAAATCGCCAAAGATAAAAAATGGCAAGCACCGCTCGCGGTTAAAAATGACTGGTTCCGTCGCGCGTCTTTGGCGTTGTGCGCTGATGAGAGCTCGTCGACATCGTATTTGCAGTCGTTGTACAAAGACATGCCGGACGATGTGCGTTTGGATGATGTTACGCTCGGCGCGTACATCTCTGCCCTGCTCCAACGCAATGAAAAAGTACTGGCGCGCCGCGCAATCGAAGAAGCCATGCGCGTCAGTTGGCGTCCGCAGTTGTTATCGTTGTACGTGCAGGCTTCGGAAGAGTCGAGTCAGACGCAGCAACTTAAGGCTTTGGACGATTGGGAAGTCAAGCATCCGAACGATGCGACTTTGTTATGCGCCGCTGGTGAGTTATGCCTCAAAGCGAAAATCTGGGGACGCGCCAAAGCGAATTTCCAGAACAGCCTTGCAGTCAAACCGTCAGTTCTTGCCCATTATGGATTGGCACTAACCTATCGGGCATTAGCGGACGAGCGGCACGCGCAAGAAGAAGAGCGCAAAGCGGCAGCGCTTGCAGTCGGCTGATCCAATAAAAAACGGGTTCGTTATGAACCCGTTTTTTTATGCCGATGTATTTAATAAGCTTCGATAAAGTTTGGCATATTGTATGGCTGATCGACGCCATGCGACATCGGAGCGCATCCCAGCTTGCTGAATGCTGCGCCATACCTCGGGTTGATGGTACAGTCGCACCGCGCGATTGATGGCCGCTTTCAATCCGTCTTTACTGACATCGTGAAATTGTATGCCAGTCGCCACTTCAGCCGTCAATGCAGCATCGTTGGCATCGATGACCGTATCGGCGAGACCGCCGACTTTGGCCACGACGGGCACGCAGCCGTAGCGCAAACCGTAGAGTTGGGTTAATCCGCACGGCTCAAAGCGCGACGGTACGAGAATCGCATCGCAACCACCTTGCATCAGATGCGAAATCGTCTCGTCGTAGCCAATGTGGACGCCGACATGAGTGGGATGCTTGCCGACGGCCGCGTACAGCGCTGCTTCTAAAGCCTTGTCACCGTTGCCGAGCACGACGATGCGCGTATTGGTCGCGACAATTTCGTCAATCGCATCAATCACCAAATCAATGCCCTTTTGCCAGGTCAAACGACTGACGATGCAAAACAAGGGCGCATCGGACTCGGGAAGGTTGAAATGCTTTTCGACCGCACGTTTGTTGGCAAGACGGTTATCGAGGTGCATTGCGTCAAAAGTGCGAACCAAATCGGTATCGCTTGCTGGATCCCAAATGGCCATATCAATGCCATTGACCACACCGCTGACCGAGTCGCCACGAACCCGCAACAAGCCATCCAAACCCATGCCGCCTTGCGGACTGCAAATTTCAGCCGCGTAAGTCGGGCTGACTGTGGTGATCGCATGGGCGAATTGAATGCCCGCTTTCAGGTACCCCACGCTGCCATAATACTCAACACCGTTGATGCTGTATGCGGCCTCGGGCATGCCAAGGCGGGCAAATGTGCGGGCGGGAAATTGACCTTGAAATGCCAAATTGTGAATCGTCAAAACGGTTTTGGGTTGATGCTGGCCTTGCCCTAAATAATGCAAATACGCCGGTGCGAGCGCGGCTTGCCAATCATGCGCGTGCAAAATATCTGGCGTATAGCCTTTAACTGCACCCCAGCCGATCATCGCCGCCGCCAAAGCCAAAGCGGCGAAGCGCTCCGGATTGTCTTGCCAATCGGTACCGGATGCATCTGAGTATGGGTTACCGGCGCGGCTGAATAAATGCGGTGCATCCAAAACCAATAAATCAACGCCGGCAGCGGTGCCGCGCAATATTTTGGCGTCGCCGCCAAAATATTTGGGTAAATTGAGTACGACCTCAAACTCTTTCAGCGCTGATAACACGACTAAATAACCGGGAATCAATGTCGTGACCGTAATCGGCATTGCCGGCGTGGATAAATCTGTCAGTGCGAACGGTAGCGCACCCACCACATCGGCCAGACCGCCGGTTTTGATGAATGGATACATTTCAGAGGCGACGGCCAAAATTTGTAGTGGTTGTGCTGGAATTTTTGGCGTTACGCCCGTGGCTTTTTTGACCATGAGTTACATTCCCAATTTATTGATCATTGGCTGTGTGATCAAGCAAATGCCTTTATCGGTGCGGCGGAAGCGCGACGCGTCCAGTTCGGCATCTTCGCCGACAATCAAGCCATCCGGAATGCGTACACCGCGATCCACCACCACATTGCGCAAACGCGCACCCCTTCCGATATGGGCTTGCGGCAACACCACTGCGCCTTCAACATGGCTGTAAGAATGCGCGATCACACCGGTGAACAGCAATGAACGTTTGAGACTCGAGCCCGATACAATGCAGCCGCCTGAGATTAGCGAGCTGATCGCCATACCACGACGTTCGTTCTCGTCGTGGATAAATTTTGCCGGCGGCGTGAGTTCCGAGTGCGTCCAAATCGGCCATTCGTGATCATACAAGTCGAGCTTTGGCACGATGTCGGTCAAGTCGATATTCGCATCCCAATAAGCGTCGATTGTGCCGACGTCGCGCCAGTACGCTTCGACTTCGTGATCCGAGCGCACGCACGATTGTGAGAAACGATGTGCGACGGCTTTACCGTGTTGAACGATGTACGGCACGATGTCTTTGCCGAAGTCGTTGGATGAATTCGGATCCGCCGCGTCTTTGCGCAACAGATCAAACAAAAATTCGGTGTTGAACACATAAATGCCCATTGATGCCAACGCCACATCCGGATGACCGGGAATGCACGGAGGATCGGCGGGTTTTTCGACGAAATCAATGATCGTGTCGTGCTCGTCAACGTGCATGACGCCGAAACCGACCGCTTCAATACGCGGCACTTCCAAGCAGCCGAGTGTGACGTCGGCACCCGAATCAACATGCTGGCGCAGCATGATTTCGTAATCCATTTTGTAAATATGGTCACCGGCGAGTACGACGATGTATTTTGGCGCATAGCCACCGATGATGTCGATGTTTTGATAGACCGCGTCCGCCGTGCCTTTGTACCAAGAGTCTTCAGAAATCATCTGGCTGGCCGGTAAAATATCGAAACTCTCGTTGCGCTCTGGGCGTAAAAAGTTCCAACCACGCGTTAAGTGACGAATCAAACTGTGTGCCTTGTATTGAGTCGCGACGGCGATGCGGCGTATGCCGGAATTGAGTGCATTGGACAATGCAAAATCGATAATACGGGTTTTACCACCGAAGAACACCGCCGGTTTGGCGCGCCGATCAGTCAGCTCCATCAAGCGCGAACCACGTCCACCGGCGAGAACGTATGCCATCGCGTCTTTGGCGAGCCGAGAATTTGAATTGCTATTTTGCATTTTTATCTCCGTTGTTGGTTCAAAAAAGCGGCGTACCGTTTTTTGGATTTTATTAAAAATAGAATTGTCAAATCAATGCTTAATTTGTTCGTATTTAATACTGTTTATGTATTTGGTTGGAACTCAAACATCAGCGTGGACAATGGGGGCAATGTCACGTCCATAAAGACACCCGCATGGCCATTGTCATTAGCGGTTGCCTGCCCCAGATTACCCATGCCACCGCCGCCATAAATGCTTGCGTCCGTGTTGATCACTTCTCGCCAAATGCCGGCATGGGGTACTGGCACTCGATAATGATCGCGCGGGACCGGTGTCAAGTTCGCGATGACGACGACCGGATTCGTGCCTTCGTCCCCCCGACGCAACCAGGCAAAAACCGATTGTGTGTGATCATCGACAATCAACCATTCAAAACCATCGCCTTCACAGTCTTTTTGATGTAAAGCAGGCAAGCTTTGATAGGTGAAGTTAAGATCACGCACCAGATTTTGTACGCCGCGATGTGTATCGTAAACCGTTAAATGCCAATCGAGCCCTTTATCTTCATTCCACTCAGCGCGTTGGGCGAACTCTTGCCCCATGAACAGCAGTTTTTTACCTGGATAAGCCCACATAAAACCATAATATGCACGCAAATTCGCGAATTTTTGCCATTCATCACCGCTCATTTTTTCGAGAATGGTTTTTTTGCCGTGTACGACTTCATCGTGTGACAATGGCAAAACGAAGTTTTCTGAGAATGCGTACAACAAACCAAAGGTCAAATCATTGTGGTGGTATTGGCGATAAATTGGCTCCTGTGCAAAATAATCGAGCGTGTCGTGCATGAAGCCCATATTCCACTTAAAGCCAAAGCCCAAACCGCCATCATAGACGGGACGTGACACTTTAGGAAAACTGGTGGACTCTTCGGCAATTGTCATCGCGCCCGGTTGCGCAGCGTAGACGGCTTGATTGAGCTCACGAATGAATTCAATCGCTTCGAGGTTTTCGCGGCCACCTTCGGCATTCGGTAGCCATTCGCCGGCTTTGCGTGAGTAATCCAAATACAACATCGACGCCACCGCATCGACGCGCAAACCGTCCAAATGATAGCGTTCGATCCAAAACAGCGCATTGTTGATCAGATACGACATGACTTCGGTACGACCGAAGTTGAAAATCGCGGTATTCCAATCAGGGTGAAAGCCCTTGCGTTTGTCTTCGTGCTCATACAAACCCGTACCGTCAAAATACGACAAACCATGCGCGTCGGTGGGAAAATGTGCCGGCACCCAATCGAGAATCACGCCGATGCCGTTTTGATGCGCACTGTCGACAAAGCGAGCAAAGCCATCGGGTGAGCCAAAGCGTGCAGTCGGTGCATACAGACCGGTTGGTTGGTAGCCCCATGACGCGTCGAGTGGATGCTCGGTAATCGGCAGCACCTCGATGTGTGTGAAGCCCATTTCTTTGACATACGGAATCAAGCGCGCGGCTAATTCGTCATAACTCAAAAATTGACCGTTGTCGTCACGTTGCCAAGAGCCGAGATGGCATTCGTAAATGCTGATCGGCTTTTTGCGTGCTTCACCAGAGTTGCGGTAAGTCATGTAATCGGTGTCGTGCCATTCGAAACCGCGCGTCTCAACAACTTTGGAGCCGTTCGCAGGACGCATTTCGGAGGCTTGCGCGAACGGATCGGCTTTGAGCGGTAAGGGTACGCCATTCGCGTCGAACAATTCAAATTTATACACTGCCCCAACCGCTAAATCGGGTACGAAAATTTCCCATAAACCGCTGTCAATGCGTGCGCGCATGCTGTGGCGGCGGCCATCCCATTGATTGAAATCACCAACTACCGAAACGCGCGAGGCATTCGGTGCCCAAACCGAGAAATGCACACCCGAAATACCTTCAAACATCATCGGATGTGCGCCGATTTTGTTGAATAGCTGCATGTGCGTACCCGAGGCGAACAAATGATCGTCAATCGGGCCGAGCACGGGACCAAACGTATACGGATCGACCCAACGCCACGTATGAGCGTCGTCCCAGCCGCGGGCGGTATTGATCAAAATTTGACGCTCAGCCAACACCGAAGTCGGAATATAGGACACAAAAAAGCCCGCGTCATGAACGCGGACTAAGTTTGCCAATACTTCACCGGATAAAGTTTCGACCGTCACACTTGCAGCATGCGGTGCAAATACGCGAATCGCCCAAACCGCAGAATCACCTGAGTCATCTTCACGAGCATCGCCAATGTCGTGCAAACCTAAAATGCCAAATGCATTGGTGTGTCGCCCGTCGATCAGTGCTTGAATCTCATCCATCGGCGGTGTCGCGTAATCGATGAGCGTTTGCGCCAGTGTATGGCTTTGCATAATGTTGCCCTCAGTTTATTGTTCAAAAAAGCCAAGCGCTGCTTTTTTGTTTTTTAATTTGAAATTTTGGTGGGTGATGTTTCAATCACCGCAAAATTTAAGGTAAAAGCCCGAGCGCATGAGGTAATGCAAACGCTGCTTTTACTGTCTCCAGCTTGATGCAAATGATACAAAACCCCAATCGAGAACGATTGGGGCGGCAAAACATGAGTTTAAAGGGTCGGCACGTTCCAAATCTCTTCCGCGTACTCACGAATCGTTCGATCTGATGAGAACCAGCCCATGTTTGCGGTGTTCAACACCGCTTGTTTTTGCCATTCGTCTTGATTATGCCACAGCGCATCCATCTCGCGCTGAGCTTTTGCATAGGCCTCAAAGTCGGCGGCGACGAGGAAGTGATCCGAGTTCCACATCATGCCCACCAAGCCTGCATAACGATCACGCTCGGTTGGTGAGAAAACACCACCTGCGATGGCATCCAATACCTCTTGCAAGGCTGGAATGTTTTGAATCGTTTCGCGTGAATTGTAGCCTGCGACGCGCAATGCTTCGACCTGTTGTACGGTCATACCAAAAATTTTGATGTTGTCCGCCCCAACGTGTTCGAGCATTTCGACGTTCGCGCCATCCAAGGTACCGATGGTCAGAGCACCGTTCAACGCGAATTTCATGTTGCCCGTACCGGATGCTTCCAAGCCCGCTGTTGAAATTTGTTCAGACAAGTCCGCGCCTGGCATGATAACTTCGGCGGTCGAGACGTTGTAGTTCGGGATAAATAAGACTTTAAGCAAATCACGAACCGCTGGGTCGTTGTTGACCACGGTGCCGACATCGTTGATCAAGCGAATGATCGACTTGGCTTGCCAATAACTCGCGGCGGCTTTACCCGCGAAGATTTTCACGCGTGGCGCCCAATCTTTGTGCGGATTGGCGCGAATGTCGTTGTACAGCGCGATGGTTTCCAAAATATTGAGCAACTGACGTTTGTATTCGTGCATGCGTTTGACTTGAACGTCGAACATCGCCGTCGGATCGACTTTGACACCGACGCGATCATGGATCAATTGCGCCAGACGGATTTTATTGTCATGTTTGACCGCAGCGAATTTTGCGCGGAAAGCCGCGTCTTCGGCAAACGGAATCAAGTCTTTCAACTTCGTTGTGTCGTCCATGAAGCCATCGCCGATGGTTTCGCGCAGCAATTGGGTCAAGCTCGGATTGGCTTGCATCAACCAGCGGCGTGGTGTGATACCGTTGGTTTTGTTGGTGATGCGATCTGGGAATACTTCGTTCAATTCTTTAAATATGGTGGTTTTCATCAAGCCCGAGTGCAAACCAGCGACACCGTTGACTTTATGTGCGCCGACGAATGACAAATTACCCATGCGCACGCGGCGACCGCCTTGCTCATCGATCAATGAAATTTTCTCGAGGATTTCTTCCGAGAAACCGGCCGCTTTCACATCAGCCAACAAACGCGCGTTGATCGTGTAAATGATTTGCATGTGACGCGGCAACATGCGCTCCATCAAATTCACGGCCCAAGTTTCAAGTGCTTCGGGCAACAATGTGTGATTGGTGTAAGATAAAACCGCTTGTGTCGTTGTCCATGCTTGATCCCACTTGAGGTTGTGTTGATCGACCAATAAACGCATCAGCTCGGCGACACACAGCGCAGGATGCGTGTCGTTCATCTGCACCGCAACTTTGTCGGCCAAATTGTCGAGCGTGTTGTATTGCTGTAAGTGACGGCGCAAAATATCTTGCAACGACGCCGAAGTGAAGAAGAATTCTTGGCGCAAGCGCAGCTCTTGACCGGCAGCCGATTCATCCGCTGGGTACAAAATGCGTGAAATATTCGCTGCGCGAGTTGCGTCAGACAATGCGCCTTGTTGATCGCCGTGATTGAATTGGTCGAGTTGAATCGGGTTCAATGAGCGTGCGCGCCACAAGCGCAGCGTATTGACTTTTTCACCGCGCCAGCCGACCACTGGCGTGTCGTACGCGATGGCGAGTACGGACTCAGCTGGTTTCCAGTTGGATGTGGTCGCACCATCCCAGTCCGTGGTGATTTCGACTGAGCCGCCGAAGCCAATTTCGTATTTGGATTCACGGCGTGGAAACTCCCAAGGGTCGCCGAATGCCAACCAATTTTCCGGGTATTCGACTTGTGAGCCGTTTTCGATGGCTTGGCGGAATAAACCATGGTCGTAACGAATACCATAACCATAAGCCGGTACACCGACGGTCGCCATTGACTCCATAAAACATGCTGCCAAACGACCCAAACCGCCGTTACCTAAAGCCGCATCGGGCTCGAGTTCGCGGATGAAGTCAATGTCCACGTCCAATTCGGCCAAAGCCTGTTGAATGCCTTCGGTCAACTCCAAGTTGTTCATCGCATCGCGCAACAAGCGGCCAATCAAAAATTCAAGCGACAGATAATAAACACGTTTTTTCTCGGCTCGGTAATTTTCACGCGTGGTTGCCATCCAGCGGTCGACTGCGTGATCGCGTACAACCATGATGGTCGCCGTTAACCAATCGTTGCTGTTCGCCGCGATCGGGTCTTTACCGACGGCATAAGCCAATTTGGCCAAAATTTCGGATTTAAGGTGCGACGTTTCATTAACGCGCTCAGTAGGTGTGAGGTGTTCCATTGTGTTGGCTTCAGTATGCATGTTGATTAATTCCCTCATTCGTTTGACTACAAATAATATGTGCATGATTGTAACTGTGTTACATCAACCTGCAAAGAGTTCCATGGTGCGCGGTGCAAAAAAGCCGCGCCCTTGTGCCTTTGGACTATAATCGCTGATTATTTATATTTTGGTGAGTTCAATGATTCCGCATCCGTATACGGCTGAAATGGCCGAAGTGTTACATCAGTGCCGCAGTATCTTTGTGCGTAACTATGAGTTGCAGGTCTCGATCGGCGTTTATGATTTTGAAAAAGACGCGCCACAATCAATGGTGTTCAACGTCACGGCTTACGTCAAACGTGAGTCGGCCAGCCCGCAACATGACGGTTTGACCGAAGTCGTCGATTATGATTTTGTGCGCAACACTATTCGGGATCATGCGTTGGCGGGGCATGTGCATTTGCAAGAAACATTGTGCGACCGCATTGCTGAAACTTTACTCACCAAAAAGCAGATCGTCGGCGTGTACATCGCTTCTGAAAAAACCGATATTTACCCCGATTGCGATGCGATTGGGGTGGGCGCTTGGTACATGCGCTAGGAAATCGCAAAAGTAAAAACCTACTTTTGCCGTGATTTAGATTAGAAATTTTGTCAGGGTAACCCTAACAAAATTTAAAGCAAAACCAATTGTTGGGTCGCTAGGATATTTGAGCGACCCATGCCGTAAATGCGATTTTGGTGTTTTTCAAGTAAAATACTGTTTTTAAAAGATTTTTAAGCATCCATGAACACCACATTTCCCAATAAAACAGAACAAAAAGTCCAATTCGAGAACAATAAATTAGAAAAACGCCTGTGCCGCCAAGTCGGCGAGGCGATTGGTGATTACAACATGATTGAGGACGGCGATAAAGTCATGGTCTGTTTGTCAGGTGGCAAAGACAGCTACGCCATGCTCGATATTTTGCTCAAGCTCAAAGCGCGTGCGCCGATACATTTCGACATTGTTGCGGTTAATCTTGATCAGAAACAACCGGGTTTTCCAGCCGAAGTATTGCCGAACTATCTGACGCAGCTTGGTGTGCCCTTCCACATCGAAACGCAAGACACGTACAGCATCGTTACTCGCGTGATTGAAGAAGGCAAAACCACTTGCGGTTTATGCTCACGTTTACGTCGTGGTATTTTGTATCGCGTTGCGGATGAGCTTGGTGCGACCAAAATCGCGCTCGGCCATCATCGAGACGATATTCTCGAAACGTTTTTGTTGAATTTATTTTACGGTGGCAAACTCAAAGCCATGCCGCCCAAACTCGTATCGGACGATAAAAAGCACGTCGTGATTCGTCCGCTTGCCTACGTGGTCGAGCGCGACTTAGAGCGTTATGCCGTGGTGCAAAACTACCCCATCATCCCGTGCAATTTATGCGGCTCGCAAGACAATTTGCAGCGCCAAGCCATGAAAAATATGATCAACGAATGGGATCGCACCAAAAAAGGCTGGGTCGAGTCGATGTTTTCCGCAATGGGCAAGATCGTGCCGTCGCACTTGATGGATGCGGACTTGTTCGACTTCAGAAGTTTGAACATCGAGACCGAGGTTGCTGAGGGCGATATCGCGTTCGATGAGGAGCCTTGCGCCACCGGTGCAAGCAAACCGTTTATGACGGATTTCAATACGCACGGGCACAAGATCAACTTCGTGTGATCGGTCATTCATTTTATTTTCAACTTTTAATTATTTTAATTTGCTATGTACAACTTTTTAGGTCAATTCATTTTCTTCTCACGTTGGGTTCAGTTGCCCATGTATTTAGGGCTCATCGTCGCGCAGTGCGTGTATGTGTACAAATTTTTAAAGGAGCTCGTGCACCTTGTTTCGGGCACTGCGCTGGGCACGATTGATGAGACGGACATCATGCTCATCGTGCTGGGTTTGGTTGATATTGTGATGATTGCCAATCTGCTCATCATGATTATCATCGGCGGCTACGATATTTTTGTCTCGCGCGTGGATTTTAAAGGGCATCGCGACCAACCCGAGTGGCTCAACCACGTCAATGCGGGCGTGTTGAAAGTTAAGTTGTCGATGGCGATTATCAGCATTTCGTCGATTCATCTGCTCAGCTCGTTCATGGACATGGGCAAAATTTCCGACCGCGATTTAATTGCGCAGGCTTCAATTCACATGATTTTTGTATTTTCCGCGCTAATTATGGCGTGGATTGAAAAAATCAATTCACAGTCACATTAAGGTTCACGATGAGCCGTCACCAAGCAGCATTGCCGCCGTCTATCGACGGCCCTAAAAACAATTCCGATTGGCAAACCGTCAAAAGTTTGTGGCCATACATTTGGCAAAGTAAATATCGGGTCATCATTGCGTTCATCGCATTGACGGCGGCTAAGGTCGCCAACTTGGGTATCCCGATTGTGCTCAAAAAGATCGTGGATGGCATGTCGCCGACCGAAACGGCGTTGAGTATTGCGTTGGCGGTTCCGGTATTTCTGTTACTGGCTTATGGTGCTTTGCGTATTTCGCAGACTTTGTTTAATGAGCTGCGCGAAGTTGTATTTTTTCGCGTATCGGAAAATGCGGCGCGCGCGGTTTCGTTGCAAGTATTCAATCAGTTGCACAGCTTATCATTGCGTTTTCATTTGGGACGGCAAACCGGTGGTTTGACGCGCGACATCGAGCGCGGTACGCGGGGTGTGCGCACGCTGATTGGATTTTCGTTTTTGACAATTGTGCCGACGTTGATTGAGATGTTGATCGTGCTGGTTTTTTTGTGGACGCACTACGATCTGATTTTTGTCGGGATCACTGCGGTTGCACTGGTTTGTTATATCGCTTATACGATTGGCATCACCGAGTGGCGCACGCAATATCGCAAGGCGATGAATGATCTGGATTCGCGTGCGAACCAAAAAGCGATTGACTCATTGCTGAATTTTGAGACCGTTAAATACTTCAATAACGAGCAGTTTGAAGCCGATCGTTACGATCAAGGCTTGGCACAATTTCGCAAAGCAGCGATCACGTCGCAAAACTCATTGTCGTTGCTGAACCTTGGCCAGCAATTGATCATTTCAATCGCTCTGATTGCGATTCTTTGGTACACGACACGTGGCGTGATTGCGAAAGAGTTGACGATTGGTGATTTGGTGTTGGTCAATACGTTGATGTTGCAGTTATACGTGCCGCTGAATTTCTTGGGTGTGATGTACCGCGAGCTTAAGCAATCTTTGGTCGATGTCGATAAGATGTTTGGTCTGCTCTGCAGCGCACCCGATATTGCCGATGTACCTAATGCGCCTGAGTTGCACGTCACGCAAGGTCGGATCGAGTTCAAGCAGGTCAATTTCAGTTACATGCCCAACCGTCAGATTTTGCACGACGTGTCGTTCACAGTTGAACCGAATACGACGACGGCGATTGTCGGTAAAAGCGGTGCGGGTAAATCGACTTTATCGCGTTTGTTGTTCCGTTTTTACGACATTCAAAGTGGTGATATTTTAATTGATGGTCAGTCGGTCAAAAATGTGACACAGTTGTCGTTACGCAAGGCGATTGGTATCGTGCCACAAGATACGGTTTTGTTTAACGACAGTTTGGGTTACAACATCGCGTATGGTCGCCCCGATGCATCGCAGGATGAAATCATGGCGGCGGCGAAAGCGGCACATTTGGGCCCATTCTTGAGTCGGTTGCCGGAAGGTTTGGATACGCCAGTCGGCGAGCGTGGCTTGAAAATATCGGGCGGTGAAAAACAACGGGTGGCGATCGCGCGCACCTTGCTCAAAAATACGCCGATTTTGGTGTTTGATGAAGCGACTTCCGCGCTCGATTCGCACGCCGAAAGAGCCATTCAATCGGCGTTTGATGAGGCCGCACAAAACCGCACGACCTTGATTGTTGCACATCGTTTATCGACGATTGTGCATGCGGATCAGATTCTCGTATTCAATGATGGGCGGATTGCGGAGCGCGGCACGCACGCTGAGTTGCTTGAGCAAAACGGTGAGTATGCCGCGATGTGGGCGGCGCAGCAGGATGAACGGAGCGGCGACGAGTAATCGCTCTTGGTCGCATGATTAACAAAGCGGATTCAATCAATTGAATCCGCTTTGTTTTTATGGTTTTTATCTGAGTTCGAAAAATCAACCGTCAGTCTGCTGGCTGCGCTTTTTCTGGAATCAACGGATTATCAAAATCTCTGACACAGCCGGTAAAGGCTTTCATCCAGCGTTCAAAAAAGTCTTTATTCGCCGCAACAAAATTGCCGTCGGCATCAAACAATCCTTCTCTCGCATGTACATAAGCTTCGGGTTGCGCCATCGCATAAACATCTAAATACGACAGTACATTGCGCAAATGTTGCTGAGCCATGCTTGTGCCGTGTGCTCCGACCGATGCACCGATTGGCCGTCATCGTCTTGGTTGTACAGCGGCAAGTCACCGATGTTGATGAAAGAAAACGTAAAGTCGTCGGGTGCGATTTGGATCAGTGCGTGCGCGAGTTTTTTGTTGAATGAGTCTTGACGCAAACTGCCGACAACAACGGCAATGTGATCGTTGTGTTTCATGGTGGCCTCCAAGGTTTGAGGGATGAATGAGGAACAATTGAATGCGGTTTTGATGAATTTTAGATCATCGTATGTGCATGATAGCGTCGTTTGAATGGAGGGGGATTGCAAATAATCACTTCATCAAAGGTTAAATTTTTGTGTGTGGCTTAAAAATAATTTTTCATACTTCACTATAATGCGCCGATGGAAAATTTGAAAAAATATTTTGCGTGGTCATTGGCTTTGGTCGTTGTGTTGGCATTGAGTGCTTGCAGTACACCGCCTAAAGGTGCGGAGGCGCGTGTCTATGCGCGTGTTAAGGAATGGCGCTCTTCCTTGCATTTGCACAATCTCGAAAGATCATACGACTTACCGACAGGTTTGTTGGCTGCGGTGATGCATCAAGAGTCTGGCGGTAAAGCCAATGCACGCAGTACGGTCGGTGCGGAAGGATTGTTTCAAATCATGCCCGCGACGGCACGTGATCTAAAACTGGCGTCAGCATACAGTCCTCAACCTGCGGCACAAGCGGCGGCGCAGTATTTGGCGCAATTGTACAAACGTTATCGCGGTGACTTAAAACTGGCCTTGGCGGCTTATAATTGGGGCATGGGTAATGTGGATCGACACATGAATAACGGTGGCTCTTTTGGTGGCATGCCGGCAGAAACGCGAAATTACATTACAAGGGTGACTCAATTACGGCAGCGTTATAACTGATCCGATGTTGAGCGAAGCAAAAGTTAAGTATGTGTTGAATACTTGGCTTTTTCGATAGACCCAAAAAACGACCGCATTCATACGGTCGTTTTTTTTTTTTGAGTATTGTTTGGTCATGATAGATT
>JBIKPB010000043.1:0-9489 GCA_044357705.1 Formosimonas sp.
TGCTGTAACGCTTGCTTTAAAAACTCAATCAAATGTTTGACCCGAGCCGGCGGATTGCGAGCTGTGGTGATGGCGTGAACCTTGGAGGTAAGGCTTTGCCAATTCGGCAAAACCGGAACGAGCGTGTGACTCTTCAATTGTGTTTGTACGAATGCTTCGGGAATGATACCAATCCCCGCGCTGGCTTCACACATCGCGATGACCACGCCCATGTCGTTGACCGTAATATTGCCTTGGACGTGGTGCGTGATTTGTTCGTCGCCGTTTTTCAAAACCCACTCGGTGCGGTTTTTATTGGTGCGTAAGCGGATGAAGTTACAGTTTGCCAAATCATTGGGATGATTGAGTGTTTGGAGGCCTGCCAAGTAACTTGGCGTCGCGAATAGTTTAAGCGGCATGTCGAATAAATGCCACGCAAATAAATTCGAGTCCTCCAGTGTGCCGATGCGAATCGCCAAATCGATTTGCTCGGCGACCAAATCCATGCGTTGCGAGTTGAGGTTTAAGTCGAGCTTGACATCCGGATTGCGTTGCAAAAATTGGGTTAACGGTAGCGCCAAGCAATGTTGGACAAAGTCTGCCGCGCTGGTCAAACGAATCAAACCCTGTAGGCTTGCAGCTGCATTGGATAAATCGTTAATCGCTGAATGTACGGATTCCAATGCGGGCATGAGCTGCGCATAAAACGACTCACCGGCAGGCGTCAGGCTGACGTTACGCGTGTTGCGTTTGAACAGCTGCACATTGAGTTCTTTTTCGAGTTGCGCGACGCGGCGCGATAAAGTTGCGACCGGTAAATCAAGCCGTTCCGATGCGCGGCTAAATCCACCCGCTTCGGCGACCGCGATGAATAACTGCAAATTGTCCAGTGATGCCGATGGGCTCATGAGCGTTCCTTAATTAGCCTCAAAAATGAAAAACTGAGTTGGCATTTTACCTATTTATTGAGAAGGTTGTTGGGCGTACACTACGCTCATCAACCGCTTCATTAGGAGAATATCATGTTACAAACTCGACTCTCAGCAGAACGCGGCGGCGCAGATCATGGCTGGCTCAAAGCCTTGCACAGTTTTTCTTTTTCGTCTTACTACGATCCGGTTCACATGGGCTTTTCGGCGTTGCGTGTGATCAACGAAGACCGCATTGCACCAACCATGGGTTTTGGGACTCATAGACATCAAGACATGGAAATCATTACCTACGTCTTGGAGGGTGAGTTGTCGCACAAAGACAGTATGGGCAACCAAGCGGCGATTTTATCGGGTCAAGTGCAAAAAATGACTGCTGGGCGCGGTGTGCGTCATTCGGAATTCAATTCGTCCGACACCACCACGACGCATTTGTTGCAAATCTGGATCGAGCCGAACGTCAATGGTATTGAGCCAGAGTACGAGCAACAAAACCTTACAGATTTGCCGCAATATGATGGTTGGCGTGCGATTGCTGCACCCAAAGGTGAATGGCTCGGTCATAGCGGTGCGTTTCGTTTGTACCAAGATGCCGTGTTTCTCGTCGCGCATCATGCTGATGGAACACAATCACGTGGCTACGTTTTGGGCGAAAAGCGTGCGGCGTATGTACACATTGCCACCGGCAATGCGGTGGTGAATGGACTGAGTTTGTTAGCCGGCGATGCGGTGAAAATTTGGGATGAAGCGGTGGTGAGCATTGAAATGGGGGATAATGCGCAAGTTTTGTTATTTGACTTACCCAAGGATGCCTGATCGATGTTGAAATTTCACCCCAAGCGAGCCCCGCTTTTGATTGCTTTTTTCATGTCGCTGTTTATGGCGTTTTTGATGTCTGGCGTTGTGACATTGATTAACCAAGGCTATTCGGCAGGATTTTTAGAGCAATGGATGCATGCTTTTGTTCGTGTATGGCCGATTGCATTTTCTTTGTTGTTTGTTTTGCGCCCTTTGGTGATGAAAATCGTCGGTCGACTGGTGCTTGAGTCTCAGTAAGTTCACGATAAAACGGCTTGGTTTGAACCACGCAGATTGATTTCTGCGTGGTTTTTTTATCGTCGAGCGTTGCTGCCAAAATGGACCTAATCCAACCGAAAGCCAGTACAATAAGCGTCTAAAATCTGTGGTTGAGTTGAATGTTTGTCAACTGGAGCACTTCATACGCCTGTATAGGCTTTCTGATGAACACACGCATGAGCAGCATGAAAATTTTATTGATCAAAATGTCGTCAATGGGTGATGTGGTGCACGCCATGCCTGCTTTGACAGACATTTTGCGCCATCATCCTGATGCCACAGTCGATTGGGTGGTTGAGCAGGGTTTTGCCGACTTGGTACGCGCCAATGCGCCGTTGGTGCGTCGCGTCTTGCCGATCCGTCTGCGCGCGTGGCGTAAAAAATGGCGCGATGTGCAAACTCGCCAAGAATGGCGTGCCTTTAAAGCAACTTTGCAAGCCGAAACTTACGATGTTGTGATTGACTGCCAAGGTTTGCTCAAAAGCGCAGCGGTTTCGCGCATGGCAAAATTGGCGCCGAATGGCCGCCGCGTCGGCTTTGACCGGCGCAGCATTCGTGAATCGCTTGCCCGTTATTTTTACAACGAGACTTATGCCGTTTCGAGCCAGTTGCCTGCGGTGACGCGTAATCGACAGTTGTGTGCGCAAGCCTTGCATTATTCAATTGACGGCGAAGCGCCGCAAGTGAATCTGCCCTCTTTGCTGCAATACGCTGCACCGCGTGACGATTGGCAAAATCCGACCGAGCCGTATGTGGTGTTGATCCCCAATGCTTCGCGTGTTGAAAAACGCTGGGCGATGGCGAATTGGCATGCGGTGGCTGCTCAATGTCACGCTGCGGGTTTACGCACGGTTTGGTTTTGGGGTGGTGCGGACGAGTTGAGTTACACGCAAGAGTTGCTTGCGGGTTTGCCGCATGAGGTATTTGTCGATGCGGTTTTGCCGCCGTTTTTGACGATTCCTCAAGCAGCGATGTGTATCGAAAAAGCAGTGTGCGTGATCGGTTTGGACAGCGGTTTGACGCATTTGTCCGCCGCTTTGGGCAAGCCGACCTTGGGCATTTATTGCGATCATGATGCCCGCCTCGCGCCGATCACCGCACATGCACAAGGCGATGCATTTGTCGCCAGTTTGGGGGGCATCGCTAATCCACCGTCATTGGCATCGGTACAGACCGTATTAAATCGATGGTTGGTCGCATGAGTTGGCGCAGACTGGTTTACAGTACTGCGCTGTATGGTGTCGCGCCGCTTGTGCCGTTATATTTATTATGGCGTGCACGCAAGCAGCCCGAATATGCGCGCGGATGGGCGGAGCGCTTTGCGTTGTCCTACGGTGCGCATCGACGTTCTAACGCTCCGCGCCGTGTGTGGTTACATGCAGTTTCGCTGGGCGAGACTCGGGCGGCCCAACCGTTGGTCGATGCATTTTTTAAGTTGCAGCCGGACGCGCACATTATTTTGACCCACACGACGCCGACTGGACGAGCGGCGGGGCGGGAGTTATTTGCCGATGATTTACACCGTGGGCGCATGACTCAGGTGTATGTGCCTTATGATTTGCCTGATGTGATCGCCCGATTTTTGCGTCATTTTGCTCCGACCGATTTTTGGTTGATGGAAACCGAAATTTGGCCGAATATGATTGCGGCGTGTGTGCAGCGAAACATCCCCGTTTCGTTGTTGAATGGTCGTTTATCCGACAAAACACTGCAAAAAACGTTAAGTAACGCTTTTGTCGCGCAACTTTTCGGTTGGACCTATGCGCAGTTTGCTAATGTCTGTGCGCAAAGCGACGCTGATGCAGCGCGTTATAAGCAAGTCGGCGTACGCCAGAGTCGTTTGATAGTGACGGGTAATGTGAAGTTTGACATGACCTTGCCGCCGGAACAGATTGAGCAAGGTGAGCAACTTAAAGCGTGGGCGCAGCATGCGAATCCATCGCGCTCTGTGGTTTTGCTTGCCAGTACCCGCGAGGGCGAAGAGCAGATGTGGTTGGATGCACGAGCGAATTTTGATGATTCCAATATTCAGTGGTGGCTTGTGCCGCGACATCCGCAGCGCTTTAATGAAGTCGAAAGATTGTTGAATCAAGCCGGTTTTGTGGGGGATGCTGTGCTGCGCAAAACCGAATTGGATGCGATGGATGATACCGTGCGACGCAATGAGCGATTGCAAAAAGCACGCGTTGTACTCGGCGATACGATGGGCGAAATGTTTGCGTACTATGCCGCCGCAGATGTGGTGCTGATGGGCGGGGCGTGGCAACCGCAAGGTGGGCAAAACTTCCTTGAGCCGTTGGCGCTGGGTAAACCTACGTTGATTGGATCGCATACCTATAATTTTGCACAGGTCGCATCGGATGCGGTGGTCGCGGCTGCATTGATTCAAGTGGATCGTATGGATCGCGCGTTGGCTGAAGTGCGGCGTGTGCTGGAGCAGCCTGTGGAATATGAGCGTTACCAAGCCAATGCACGTTATTTTGTCATTCAGCATCAGGGCGCGGTACAAAGAACCTTGGTAATTGTGCTGTAGATGGGTAAAAAGGTTGTGATGTATTTTATTGGACAGAGTAGTCTTTGAGGAAGCGTTTTAAAATCCAGCCCTCGTTTTTTGATTGAGCGCGTACCTTAACCCAAGGATTATTTCCGATGGCTTCAACGGTATCTTTTGGTACCCGAGCTTCTAAAGCACCCAATTCGGGGTGTTCGTAGCGCACGCGAACCATGGCGTCGTCTTGCTCGACAATGTTTACGGCTTTGTTGGGTGACAAGCGAAAAGATGCGAGTGCAGTGGTGAAGTCGATTTCTTTTTTGGTGATCGCTTGATTGTCGCTGACGTCGGGGGTGAATTCTTCCAAGGTGATGACCGGTTCATTGATGTACATGACTTCAATAACTTTGCTGTTGATGTTGTGATCCGCACGCATGTTGATTTGGTCGGCATTCATGGCTTTGTCAAATGGCTTGCCGCTAACGGCGTCAATGGTCATCAGTAGCGCGTTCTCTGCGGCATTTTCTTCTGCCTGTTGGCCGACACCCATGGAGGCTGCTTGAAGATCTAAAGCTTTTTCTTTTAAGTCGAGCGAGCGTTTGCCGTAATAGCCCAAGCCGACAATGAGTAAAAACATCAGTGTTAATATAGGTTTCGATGGTCGCATATGCATCCCTTGAATATAAATGGTTGTTTTAGATCCTGATTTTATAACGAAAGCGCAGGTGGATAAAGTAAAACACCAATTTATTATCAGGTATTGCTGGGCAGGTTTGACGGCGCAAGGGTTTGTATGACGTCTAAATAGGCTCTCTGATATTCTCAAAAATACCAACAAATCAAAGGGTTAACAAAAGCAAACGTTGACCCTTTGATTTTTGTGGCGTATCATAGCGAGTTCATCGTAATGGTTTGGTGTATTCATGCTGTGCTGTTATGTGAAAAAACGTGTTTAATCAGTAACTTACATTTTTTGGTGTCGGTGAAAAGTGCGGAGTTTGTCATCAAACAACGCCGTGATTAAATGAATGAAGTTTTATTTTTGGATAAAAACAATGCCAACTATCAATCAATTGGTGCGTAAACCACGCACCATCTTGCGTGAAGCAAGTAAGAGCCCAGCGCTCGACAACTGCCCGCAAAAGCGTGGTGTGTGCACCCGTGTATACACAACAACTCCGAAAAAACCTAACTCTGCGATGCGTAAAGTAGCCAAAGTTCGTTTGACGAACGGCTTCGAAGTCATTTCGTACATCGGTGGTGAAGGCCATAACTTACAAGAACATAGCGTTGTGTTGATTCGCGGTGGTCGTGTTAAGGATTTGCCGGGTGTTCGTTACCATATCGTCCGTGGTTCGCTTGACTTGCAAGGCGTTAAAGATCGTAAGCAATCGCGTTCTAAATACGGTGCAAAACGTCCTAAAGCGAAGTAATTCGACTTTAAGCGGTAGCAAAAAAAGAATATTTTATTTTAATAGCACGGTAATCTTGATTTGAAAAGATACCGAGTAAGTTTGGATGTAAAAATCCAACTGAAGAAAGGAAGATGAGATGCCTCGTCGTCGTGAAGTCCCCAAACGTGATATTTTGCCAGATCCAAAATTCGGCAGTGTTGATTTAGCCAAATTCATGAACGTAATCATGTTATCAGGCAAAAAAGCCGTAGCTGAAGGTATTGCTTACGGTGCATTGGAGCAAATTGCTACCAAATCGGGTAAAGACCCATTAGAAGTGTTCACTACTGCGTTGAACAACGCAAAACCACTGGTTGAAGTGAAAAGCCGCCGTGTCGGTGGTGCGAACTATCAAGTGCCTGTTGAAGTACGTCCATCGCGTCGTATGGCATTGTCAATGCGCTGGTTGCGTGAAGCTGCAAAAAAACGTGGCGAAAAAACCATGGCTTTGCGCTTGGCTGGTGAGTTGATGGATGCGGCTGAGGGCCGTGGCGGTGCGATGAAAAAGCGTGATGAAGTTCATCGTATGGCTGAAGCGAATAAAGCCTTCTCGCACTTCCGCTTCTAATTTTTTGCGGTGAAGTTGGGCGAATGGCGGGATAACACCGCCTTCACCCAATTTTTGCAAAAAAGCCAAGCATTGAATTAATGGCTTTTAACCCAATATGTAGGAAATAGCAAACAATTTTAAGTTTGCTTTTTTCTCAAATTTATCGTGGGTTTCCCGCGATAAATTTCTAACTTATAAATTGAGACAAGTAGGTTTTCACTTTTCTCAAAAGGAATTTTTATTATGGCTCGCAAGACCCCTATTGAGCGCTATCGTAATATTGGTATTTCTGCGCACATTGACGCAGGTAAAACCACTACGACTGAGCGCGTATTGTTTTACACCGGCGTGAACCACAAGATTGGTGAAGTTCATGACGGCGCCGCGACGATGGACTGGATGGAGCAAGAGCAAGAGCGTGGTATCACGATTACTTCTGCTGCGACCACTGCGTTTTGGAGCGGTATGGCGAAGAACTACCAGGAACATCGCATCAACATCATTGATACTCCAGGTCACGTGGATTTCACGATTGAAGTGGAGCGTTCAATGCGTGTATTGGATGGCGCGTGCATGGTGTACTGTGCAGTCGGTGGCGTTCAACCACAGTCTGAAACAGTATGGCGTCAAGCCAACAAGTACGCAGTACCCCGTTTGGCATTCGTGAACAAAATGGATCGTACTGGTGCGAACTTCTTCAAAGTCGTTGAAGGCATGAAATTGCGTTTACGCGCAAACCCAGTACCGATTCAAATTCCAATCGGCGCGGAAGAAAACTTCCAAGGCGTGGTTGACTTGATCAAAATGAAAGCCATCATTTGGGACGAAGACAAAGGTGTGACCTTTGAATACGGCGATATCCCAGCTGATTTGGTAGCAACTGCTAACGAATGGCGTGAAAAGATGGTTGAATCAGCCGCTGAAGCGTCTGAAGAGCTGATGAACAAATACCTTGAAGAAGGTGATTTGACCGAAGACGAAATCAAAGGCGCGTTGCGTAGCCGTACACTGGCCTGCGAAATCCAACCGATGTTGTGCGGTTCTGCGTTTAAAAACAAAGGCGTGCAAGCCATGTTGGACGCGGTTTTGGACTATATGCCATCGCCGGTTGACGTTAAGCCGATCACCGGTGAAGACGAAGCGGGTAACCCGATTAGCCGTAAAGCCGATGACAAAGAGAAATTCTCTGCGTTGGCATTTAAGTTGATGACGGATCCGTTCGTCGGTCAGTTGACCTTCGTTCGCGTTTACTCAGGCGTGTTAAAAGCGGGTGAAACCGTTTTGAATGCGGTGAAAGATCGCAAAGAACGCGTTGGCCGTATCGTACAAATGCACGCGAATGCACGTGAGCCAGTAGAAGAGGTTTTGGCTGGTGACATCGCCGCCTGTATCGGTTTGAAAGACGTGACCACAGGTGAAACCTTGTGCGCCATCGACGCACCGATTATTTTGGAACGTATGGTTTTCCCAGAGCCTGTGATTTCACAAGCCGTTGAACCAAAAACCAAAGCCGACCAAGAAAAAATGGGCTTGGCATTGAACCGTTTGGCACAAGAAGATCCTTCTTTCCGCGTATCAACGGACGAAGAGTCAGGTCAAACCCTCATCGGCGGTATGGGTGAGTTGCATTTGGAAATTATCGTTGACCGTATGAAGCGTGAATTTAACGTGGAAGCGAACGTTGGTAAACCACAAGTGGCCTATCGTGAAACGATTCGTGACACAGTTGAAAATGCTGAAGCGAAATTCGTCAAACAGTCGGGTGGTCGTGGTCAATACGGTCACGTGGTATTGAAACTCGAACCTGTTGAACCTGGTGTGGGTTTCTCCTTTGTTGACGCGATTAAAGGTGGTGTGGTTCCTCGCGAATTCATCCCGGCGGTTGCTAAGGGCGTTGAAGAAACCTTGAAATCAGGTGTGATCGCGGGTTATCCAGTGGTTGACGTTAAAGTCACATTGCATTTCGGTTCATACCATGACGTTGACTCGAATGAAAATGCGTTCCGTATGGCTGGCTCCATGGCGTTTAAAGAAGGTATGCGTAAAGCGAAACCTGTCTTGCTCGAGCCGATGATGCATGTTGTGGTTGAAACACCTGAAGAATACACGGGTACAGTGATGGGCGATTTGTCATCACGCCGTGGTATGGTTCAGGGCATGGACGACATGATTGGCGGCGGTAAAGAAATCAAAGCCGAAGTGCCACTGTCAGAAATGTTCGGTTACTCAACCGACTTGCGTTCGGCGACACAAGGTCGTGCGACGTACTCAATGGAATTCAAACACTACGCAGAAGCACCGCGTAATGTGGTTGAAGCAGTGATGAGTGCGCGTGCCAAGTAATAAAAGAGAAATATATGAAAAAAGCATTTGGTTTTTTTGTTTTCGCTACAGTCGTTTCTGCGTTTCCCGCTTTGGCAGAGCCAACTCAAGATTCAACGGCAAAAACCAAAGAGGTTGTGGCTGCATTCAATAAAATGGCGTTTGAAGACCGTCGTCCTGTTGAGGCAGCACAAAAATATATTTCGGCAACGCAATATATTCAGCACAACCCACAAGGTAAAGATGGACGGGATTCATTCATTAACGGCTTTGCAGCTTATGTGGTTGGTTCGGAGTTTCGTTGTGAAACCAAACGCATCATTGCAGAGGGTGACTTGGCTGTTGTACATGCCTTGTGCAAAGACAAGCCCAGCGATCGTGGTGACGCAGTTGTTGATATTTTCCGTGTGAAGCAAGGAAAAATTGTTGAACATTGGGATGTTGTGCAACCGATACCCGAAAAAGCGAATAACACAAACACCATGTTTTGATAAATGGCTTGATTTTTTTCTGAGGCTTTGAAAAAATCAAGTGAAATGTAAATGCTCAAATTGTATGAGTAATTTTTTAAAATAGATTGGATAAAAAATGGCAAAAGGTAAGTTTGAACGGACCAAACCGCACGTCAACGTCGGCACGATTGGTCACGTTGATCACGGTAAAACGACATTGACTGCAGCGATCACG
>JBIKPB010000251.1:0-2745 GCA_044357705.1 Formosimonas sp.
CTATTTCAACATCGGTAAATTCAAGCTTTGTTTCTTGGCGGTCTCTTTGGCTAAATCATAACCTGCATCGGCGTGACGCATCACGCCCGAACCACAATCATTGACCAAAACACGTGCCAAGCGTGCAGCTGCAGCGTCCGTACCGTCAGCGACAATCACCATGCCAGAGTGCTGTGAGTAACCCATGCCCACGCCGCCACCGTGATGTAACGACACCCAGCTTGCACCACCTGCAGTATTGAGCAAGGCGTTGAGCAGCGGCCAATCCGATACTGCATCAGTGCCATCCATCATGCTTTCGGTTTCGCGGTTGGGCGATGAAACCGAGCCGGTATCCAAGTGGTCACGACCGATGACGATCGGGGCTTTGAGCTCGCCATTTTTCACCATTTCGTTGAATGCCAAACCGGCAAGGTGACGCTCGCCCAAACCCAACCAGCAAATGCGTGCCGGTAGGCCTTGAAACGCAATACGCTCTTTTGCCATATCCAGCCAATGATGAACGTGTTTGTTGTCAGGGAACAATTCCTTGATTTTGGCATCGGTTTTGTAGATGTCCTCAGGATCGCCCGACAAAGCCACCCAGCGGAACGGTCCTTTACCTTCGCAGAATAATGGTCTGATGTAAGCGGGAACAAAGCCCGGAAAATCAAATGCATTGGCGACGCCGGTGTCATAAGCGACTTGACGAATGTTGTTGCCGTAATCCACGGTTGGAATACCCATACTTTGGAAGTCAAGCATGGCTTGAACGTGTACCGCGCAAGATTGAGCCGCGTCATGCGAGAGTTTGGCGTGTTGCTCAGGGTCATGTTGGGCTGCTTTCCACTGCGCCACTGTCCAGCCACTCGGTAAATATCCGTTGATCAAGTCATGTGCTGAAGTTTGATCGGTCACCAAATCTGGTTTGATGTCGCCTGCTTGAGCGCGTTTGACCAATTCAGGCAAAATATCCGCCGCATTACCGAGCAAACCAATCGATACCGCTTCTTTGCGGTCACAGTGGTATTGAACTAACTCTAAAGCATGATCCAAATTGTCAGCGATTTTGTCCAAATAACGCGTGCGCACACGGAAATCCAAACTGCTTTGTTGGCACTCGATATTGAGTGAAACCGCACCCGCCAAAGTCGCCGCTAGGGGTTGCGCACCGCCCATGCCACCCAAGCCCGCCGTCAAAATCCAGCGACCGCCCCAATCACCGCCGAAATGTTGGCGTCCGGCTTCGACAAAGGTCTCAAACGTCCCTTGCACAATTCCTTGTGAGCCGATGTAAATCCAGCTACCCGCCGTCATCTGACCGTACATGAACAAACCTTTGCGATCAAGCTCATTGAAATGTTCCCAGTTCGCCCACTTGGGCACCAAGTTTGAGTTCGCGATCAGTACGCGCGGTGCATCGGTGTGGGTTTTGAATACGCCGACCGGCTTGCCCGATTGCACGAGCAGCGTTTCGTCTTCGTTCAACTCTTTGAGTACTTCCAGAATCTTGTCATAACATGCCCAGTCGCGCGCGGCACGACCAATCCCACCATAAACCACAAGATGCTTGGGATTCTCAGCCACTTCTGGATCCAGATTGTTTTGAATCATGCGGTAAGCTGCTTCAGCTTGCCATGTTTTGCAGACTTTAGTTGAGCCGCGTGGTGCGCGAATTTCACGAGTTTCATCAAAGCGGGGGTCATTGCTGAACGTCATTTTGGATCTCCTTGAGTTGAATAATTGGTATATACAACTTTAAATAAATGCTAATGTAATGTCAATACAAATTTAAAAATTCACAAACCCGTTGTAAAAAATACACAGTAAAATACAAACCATCCCAATTGTTTGGCACCTCATTCATTCGACACCATGACCACCAAAATCCCATCTGTCGATCTCGACATCCCTGTTTTTCAGCACATCAAAAATCACATCCTAGAAGCGATTCAAGCGGGCGTTTGGAAAGAGGGCGAAGCCGTACCGTCCGAACTTACGCTGGCTAAGCAATTCGGTGTCTCGCGCATGACCGTCAATCGAGCCATGCGCGAGCTCACCGCTGAGCAAACCCTGATTCGCATCCAAGGCTCCGGTACTTACGTCACCCAACAAAAATACCAAACCACTTTGGTCGAAATCAAAAGCATTTCAGAAGAGATCCGCAGCCGAGGCCATCAACACCGTAGCGAGTTGTATCACCTATCCAAAACCCGCGCGACCGAAGCCCTACGTACGCAATTTGAGCTGTTCAACAAAGAATTTTTATTTCACTCCATCATCGTTCACTTCGAGAACGAAACGCCGATTCAAGTTGAAGAGCGCTGGGTCAACCCCGCCGTTGCATCCGACTACATGCAGCAGGATTTTTCCAAAATCACCCCCAACGAATACCTCATGGCCGTCGCGCCACTGCAAGGCGGCGAATACATCATCGAAGCCATCCCCGCCGCAGACGACGTCGCACAAATGCTCAAGATGAATAAAGGTGAAGCATGCTTAGTGTTGCGTCGCAAGACCAAATCAATGGATCAAGTCGCAACGGTAGTGACGATGTGGCATCCGGCGGCGATTTATCGGGTGATGGGGGTGTTTTGAAAAATATGAATAAATGCTGTAATAATGGGCTGTTACTGGTGATAGGTAACAGCAAAAATAAGTGATTAGGTAAATTGATTTTAAGTTAAAGTGTATAAATTATAATTATTTGAATAGGTGAATTAAAGTACGAATAGCAATTTTCGCAGATTGAAAAAGGCCAAGTGA
>JBIKPB010000252.1:0-2743 GCA_044357705.1 Formosimonas sp.
ATTCACCCCCGCAGTTCGGACAGCGATTATGCAACACCTCATGAGCGCAATCGCTGCAAAACGTGCATTCAAAACTACAGATCATCGCATTATTTACTTGTGGCGGTAAATCCACATCGCAACACTCGCAATTGGGGCGTAGCTCCAACATCACTCACTCCTTATTTAACACACTCATCATACAAAAAATAACGCCTCTCAACGAAACAGAATCACCAATTCGTGTGCAGATCGCGTGTATTTATTGAAAGTGACGATCCACCACTTCTGCCACCGTCGTGATGCGTGCAAAACGGCCTGCCAAAACCAACTCAGTGCGCGCTTTAATCTCATCGGCGCTATAAAAAGTACCGTTGCTGTGCGTCATCGGGAAAGTCATGGTTGCTTCAGAGACAAAATCGACTTGATAACCCAAATCCGATGCGACACGCGTCGTGGTTTCGCAACATTGTTCAGTACGAATGCCACTGACAATGATTTTTTCAATACCACGCGAATCAAGCCATGCACCCAAATCGCTATCGGTAAATGCGTTGTGCACGTGTTTGGTAAAACATACATCAAATTCAGGAACCCAATCCATCGGTTTGACCCAACCCGATGCGGCAAAAAACTCAGGAGTGGTGTGCGACTCGTGCAAAATCCCGACGACGGGAATACCCGACTTGCGTGCCTGCTCAATCAATTCGGTTTGTTTCAATTGGTATTCGGCAAAGGCCTCGCTGCTGCAGTCGTTCACATACAGAAATGACTGCTGAACGTCAATGACAATTAAAGCGGTATTCATAAAATGCTCCTATTGGATAAATGATTGCGTTTAGAGACAGACTATATTGTGCTAAACCACTTAATATAAGAGCGCATTACGACATAATTGGGGCAAAAAAGGACATTCAAATAAATAGGTTAGATAAAAATCTATTTATTTCTGAAAAGCATTAAAGCGCAAATAAATGAGCGATTGCATGAATATTTGGAGTTTTAAGATTAGCCATCATTATTACAGCCTTCACAACCACGCCCAAAATCAACCTAACCTTAGCCCACAATTTTTTGCTACAGTTTGGGTCTATACTTTCTTCTCGATTCATATTGTTTAAAGGTTTGTCATGTCTGTCACTGCGTCAGCTCCTGTCGCTCCGTTCATCAAAAAAAATGTTCAAAAATGGCTGCCTTGGCTGGTTGCAATGGCACTATTTATGGAGCAACTCGATGCCACGATTGTCAATACTGCCGTACCGAGCATGGCAGCGAGTCTCGGCGTGACACCGTTGAGTTTGAAATCCGTGGTGGCAAGTTATATTTTGAGTTTGGCGGTTGGAATTCCGGTCAGCGGTTGGATCGCGGATAAGTACGGCACACGTAAAGTATTTTTCGTAGCGGTCAGTATTTTTACGTTCGCATCAGTTTTGTGCGGTTTGGCGGTGAATGTACCGATGTTGATTGCCGCTCGATTGTTGCAGGGTTTGGGTGCTGCGATGATGATGCCGATCGGACGATCGTCGATTGTGCGCGCATTTCCCAAATCACAATTATTGACCGCGATGAATTTTGTGATCATTCCTGCGCTCATCGGCCCGTTACTGGGCCCCACCGTTGGCGGTTTGATTGTGCATTGGGTGTCGTGGCGATACATTTTTTTCATCAATGTACCGATTGGTTTGCTGGCACTGTACTTTATTCGCCGCTACATGCCGGATTACTACGGTGAGTCACCACGACCATTAGACGTGCGCGGTTTGATTTTATTTGGCACTGGCATTGCGATGCTGTCATGGGTATTGGAGGTTTTTGGCGAACACGGCATGAGCGGGCAAAGCGCTTTGGCGTGGTTGGCAATTGCCACGATATTACTGGCTGGTTACGCTTGGCATGCGCAACGCGTGCCCAATCCATTATTACGCGTGGCGTTGTTCAAAATCCGTACTTTTCGAATCTCGGTTGTTGGTGGCTTCGTCACGCGCTTGGGCATCGGTGGTCTGCCGTTTTTGTTACCGTTACTCTATCAGATGGGTTTGGGCTTGCCGGCATGGCAATCGGGTTTACTGATGATGCCGACGGCCGTCGCCGCCATGACCATGAAGCTGATCGCCGCCCGTATTCTCAAGCGCTTTGGTTATCGCCAAGTCTTAATCGTCAATACCGTGATGATCGGCCTGACGATTATCGCTTTCTCGTTGATTGACCCTAACATCTCTCATTACGTGATCATTGCGCTGGCATTGTGCCAAGGTTTCTTCAACGCCTTGCAATTCACCAGTCTGAACTCAATCGCATATGCCGACATTGCGCCGCAGGACGCGAGCTCGGCAAGTACGATTGCCAGTTCGTTTCAACAAATTTCGATGAGTTTTGGCTTGGCGATTGGCTCGCTTTTAGCGTCGTGGTTGTTGTTTAATTTACCGCAAAGCGACACCGTCGCAATCACTGCGGCATTGCATAAGACGTTTATTATTTTGGGCATTGTGACGGTGGTTTCGTCGGTGTCGTTTTACCAACTCAAGCTTGAGGACGGCAGAGAGTTGGCGGCAAATGCTTAATATTTAAAGAAGTATGCAACAGTCAAAACGACATTTATCATAAATCTTTAAGCACCTGAGCCACCGCCCATTGCGCGGCCGCCATGCCAAAGCTCGCGGTGACCATGACCGAAGAGCCAAAACCCGCGCAATTGAGACCTTGCGGTGCACTTGCCTCATCCACTGCACAAGTTGAGGGTGTATCAGGGTAATGCACCGCTTCA
>JBIKPB010000232.1:0-2989 GCA_044357705.1 Formosimonas sp.
AAACTGTACGCTCGAGTTTAATTCGTGTGAGACAACTTATTATTTTTTTAACCGCTGATTCAATGCCAACAATTCAACTTTTTTGGTTATAAAATTACAAAAAATGCTATACACATTGTAATTTTATAACCCGCGGAGTGTAACGCGCAATGCAGGATATTTCAAGCATTATCCCAATGCTGATTCAATCATGGCAACGCGTTTTAATGATGCGAGACTTCGTCACCCCGATTGAGCCACAACTTAATGCTCAAAAACATGGACAGAATCAAACCAACCCATAAAGTTGTATCAGGCAGCCAAGGCGTCGCCAAAGTGGCAGCAATCGAAATAAATAACAGAATCACAATCGGACCACCGGCTTGAATGCGACCATGCACAAAGCCGAGGCTGATATTAAATACAGTCACAGGAATCGCGACCGCCAAACCGGCAGCAACCGCACTAATGTGCGTTGATCCCGTTGCATAATCCACCGCAACCGCCAAACCCGCTCCCACCGCAGCCGCTGAACTAAAGATAAAGTAATGTCCATAGCCCCACAAAAATGCATTTTTGACAGACTCCGAGATTTTGTGCTCGATTTGTTGAAAGTACGCCCACCACATACCAAATACAATCAATACGCCGCCAATGCCCACCTTGAGTACCGACGCATTGAGTTGATCATTGCTCAATGCACCTTGCATCGCGGTTGATGCTGCTAAAATCGACTCGCCCAAAACAATAATGGTAAATAAACCGTAACGCTCAACAATATGCTCAGGGTGGAATAATGGTGGATTGACATTGCCGGATTCAGCATAAATTGGTAACGCCATCTCAACCACACAGATGATCAAAAATCCGATCAATTGGTATTCAGCAGGAACAAACAATAACCCAACCCAACCGGCCTGTGCGATAAATAAACCCGTAATCTTTCGTTTAATCACTTTGCGACGCAACACATCGCCCCGCCAAGCGCGCATCCACTGGATCACCAATGCAAACCGCATGACGAGATAGCCAATTGTCACTACGGTAAAATCACCCGACTCAAATGCTTGCGGTACACCAGCCGCCAAAATCAATGCGCCTGTCAACTGCACCATAACCAGCAAGCGATACGGCACGTCATCCACATCATATGCTGAAGCAAACCATGTAAAATTCATCCACGCCCACCAAATTGCGAAAAACAGCATAAAAAATGACTGTAAAGCATGTGCGGTGTGATTCTCGATAATGCCATGATGTAAATGCACCCCCGCCAGCGCAACTGCCACCACAAAAACCAAGTCAAACAATAACTCTAAAGGAGTGGATGCACGATGCACTTCGTTTGGTGAACGTGGACGCATGATTTTGAGCAACGGACGTTTGGCAATCGGATTGTGATGAGGCTGATGGGACATAAATATCTCGACAAGATTAAAAATTGAGCTGCGATTTTACCACGTGGCACATGATAGGTGACTCATAAACTGGCATTTCCCTTGATTCCCCACTATAATATCGGACTTCATTTATCAGATTGATTTTGCTACGAATTTATCAGGAACCTCCTGACAATTTTTTTAACTTCTGAGACGAAAAAAGATTTCATTTTTTCGTATTTTATACATAGGCTTTTCATGGAAATTGAACGCATCAACGCCCTCTCCAACCAATTGAGCGATTTACGCGAGCGCATCGAAGCGCTTTGGGGGTATCTTTGACTACGCTGCTAAGCACGAACGTTTAGACGTAGTCAATGCAGAGTTGGAAGATCCCAAAGTTTGGGATGACTCCAAACGCGCACAAGATTTAGGTAAAGAAAAGAAACTGCTCGAAGGCACGGTATTTTTGCTCGAGCACGTCAAACAGCATCAAGCCGATACGGCGGAGTTGTTTGAAATGGCGCAAATGGAAGACGATGTCGAAACCATCACTGTACTCGAATCAGATATTTTGACCTTAGAAGAAGAAATCGCCAAAGTCGAGTTCCGCCGCATGTTCTCCAACCCAATGGATCCACAGCCATGCTTCGTCGATATTCAGGCGGGTGCGGGTGGTACGGAAGCGTGCGATTGGGCATCAATGTTGTTGCGCCAATACGTTCGTTATTGCGAACGCAAAGGTTTCAACGTAGAAATTCTCGAAGAATCAGCGGGTGACGTTGCAGGCATCAAATCTGCCTCACTCAAAGTTGATGGCGAATACGCCTACGGTATGCTCCGCACCGAAACCGGCGTGCATCGCTTAGTGCGCAAATCGCCATTTGATTCGAATAACGGTCGCCATACGTCGTTCGCCAGTGTGTTTGTTTACCCAGAAGTCGATGACTCGATAGAAATCGACATCAACCCAGCCGATATTCGCACCGATACTTATCGTGCATCGGGCGCTGGTGGTCAGCACATTAACAAGACCGACTCTGCGGTACGCTTGACCCACATGCCAACCGGCATCGTCGTACAATGCCAAAATGATCGCTCGCAGCACCGCAATCGTGCTGAAGCGATGGCGATGTTAAAGTCAAAACTATTTGAACGTGAATTGCGCTTGCGCCAAAGCGAGCAAGATAAATTGGAAGCCTCCAAATCCGATGTGGGTTGGGGGCACCAAATTCGCTCATACGTGCTCGATCAATCGCGCATCAAAGATTTACGTACCAACGTTGAGATTTCCAACACCACCACAGTACTAGATGGCGACTTAGACGCCTTTATCGAAGCCAGCTTGAAACAGGGAGTTTAAAATGAACTTAAAGAAAATCACCAGCGCAACTATTTTGGCAAGCATCATCGCTGCACCTTTAAGTGCGCATGCGTTAAAAATCACCAGCTTTGAAACCTTGACCAAAAAGCAAATCGAGCAATCGTACTTCTTCGACTGGAATCGCAACTCGGCATTTCGCGGTTCACTGTTTAAAGCGTTTAAAAATTCAGGTGTCACGATGCCCACATGGTTGCGTAAAGGCGGGGGCGGTGCGGCACCGGCAAAAGTCATCACCAGAGGTGCAACC
>JBIKPB010000088.1:0-6745 GCA_044357705.1 Formosimonas sp.
GCGGTGAAAATATGATTTACGTCTTGTTTGATCCCGCCACCAAAAACACCGTGGCCGTCGCCAAACTCGACAAAAAAGTAACCTGGGTGGGTAAGCCCGATAATACCGTGAAGCAGATTTTGAGCAACGCGACCGGACTTCGTTAATTCACCTTTTATCGAATGCGCCGTGATGAATAAGCACGGCGTTTTTGTTTGTAACGCATTTTCAAATACATTTATCATGACCGACCAAAATAACACTCCCGATCCAATTATTGACGAAAACTTCATCATTGCCGAACGCCGTCAAAAGCTCAGCCATTTGCGTGAATCAGGCAATGCCTATCCAAACGACTTCGTCCCTGCGCAACGCGCTGGTGTATTACAGACCGAATTCGAAGCGCTCGACAAAGCCGCGCTCGAAGAAAAAAACATTGAGGTGACTATTGCCGGTCGCATGATGCTCAAACGTGTGATGGGTAAAGCCAGCTTCGCTACCGTACAAGATGCAACCGGTCAAATCCAGTTTTACATCAATGATGAAGGCATCGGTGCCGACACGCACGAAGCATTCAAACACTGGGATATGGGTGACATCATCGCGACTAAAGGCGTGTTGTTCAAAACCAATAAAGGTGAGCTTTCAGTGCGCTGTTCAGAGCTGCGTTTGATCAGCAAATCATTGCGTCCGCTGCCGGATAAATTCCACGGCCTCGCCGATCAAGAAGTCAAATATCGCCAACGCTATGTCGACTTGATCGTCACGCCGGAAACCCGCACGACCTTCATCAAACGCAGTAAAGCCATGAACGCCTTGCGCGAATTCATGCTCGACAATAACTTCATGGAAGTCGAAACACCGATGTTGCACCCGATTCCCGGTGGCGCATCAGCCAAACCATTCACCACACACCACAATGCGCTCGATATGGAAATGTACCTGCGCATTGCGCCAGAGTTGTATTTGAAACGTCTGATCGTCGGCGGCTTTGAACGCGTGTTTGAGGTCAACCGCAATTTCCGTAACGAAGGCGTCAGCCCACGTCACAATCCTGAGTTCACGATGATGGAGTTCTATGCGGCTTATACTGATTACGAATGGATCATGAGTTATACCGAATCAATCATTCGTGACGTTGCGACACGCGCAACCGGCAGCGCGGTATTGCAATATCAAGGCAAAGAGTTAGATTTATCCAAACCATTCGATCGCTTCACCATCACCGGCGCGATTGAGCACTATGCACCCGATTACGTCGGTACGGCTTTGGATGATGTTGACTTTTTGCGCGCTGAGCTCCGACAAAAAGGCGCAGATATCAACAACGCGCCACTCAAAAGCGCAGGTGTCGGTGCATTACAACTCGCGCTGTTTGAAGAAGTCGCCGAGCATTTATTGTGGAATCCAACGTTCATCATCGACTACCCCGTCGAAGTGTCGCCACTCGCGCGTGCGTCAGACAAAGACGCCAACATCACCGAACGTTTTGAGTTGTTCATGACCGGTCGCGAAATCGCCAATGGCTTCTCGGAGTTGAACGATCCCGAAGATCAAGCAGCGCGCTTCATGGCGCAAGTGACCGCCAAAGATGCCGGTGACGACGAAGCAATGTTCTTTGACGCCGACTACATTCGTGCACTCGAATACGGTATGCCACCAACCGGCGGTTGCGGTATCGGCATTGATCGTTTGATGATGTTGATCACCGACTCACCGAATATTCGCGATGTGTTGTTGTTTCCGCATTTGCGCAAAGAAGAGTTTTAAACATTAATCGAAAAGTAACCCCTATTTTTCGCTTGTTTGAAATTAGAGATTTTGAGCGGCAAAGTCGCTCAAAATTTATGCAATGCCAAATAAAACCCAAAAAAATCGGGATTATTTAGGCGATTGACGATAAATCTAAGAGAAGCCTCATGAAACCGATTACATTGTTTTGGTTTCGTCGTGACCTACGCTTGTATGACAATGCAGGGCTATACCACGCGCTCAAATCTGGGTGCGCGGTGCAGCCCATTTTTATTTTTGACACAACGATTCTAAATGCGCTCAAGGATAAAACCGACAAGCGTGTCGCGTTTATTCATCGTGCCCTACTCAATTTACAGCGCGACTTGAGCACATTCGGTACAACCTTAGATGTGCGCTACGGCGAACCGCGCTCGGTGTTTCAAGAGCTGCAGCGTGACTATCAAATAGAAGCCGTTTACGCCAACCGCGATTATGAGCCTGCCGCGCGCGCGCGGGATAAAGCTGTTTATGATTTTTTGGTCACACACAACATCCCTTTTCGCGCCTTCAAAGATCATGTGATTTTTGAAAAAAATGAAGTCATCAAAAACGACGGCGCACCCTACACAGTCTTTACACCTTACTCACGCAAGTGGCAAACACAACTCGATGATTTTTATCTGCGACCTTACCCGACCTTGTCGTATGCGCAGCATTTTGACCCACAACCCGAAAAGCCGATTCCATCGCTCAATGAAATTGGCTTTACCGCGCCCAATGAGGTATTTCCCGAAAGCGACATCGACTTTGACATCATTCGCCACTACAGCGAGCGACGTGATTTTCCCGCCCAAAACGGCACCTCAAAACTTGGTGTGCATCTGCGTTTCGGCACAATCAGTATCCGAGAATTGGTCGCACACGCCCGCGCCATCAATGCCACGTTTCTAAGCGAATTGATTTGGCGCGATTTTTATCAAATGATTATTTGGCACTTCCCACACGCCGCCGACAGCGCGTTTAAACCGCAATACAACGCCATCGAGTGGCGCAATGATGTGGATGAGTTTGCACGCTGGTGCAACGGTCAAACGGGCTACCCAATCGTCGATGCGGGCATGCGCGAACTCAACGCGACTGGCTTTATGCACAATCGCGTGCGCATGATTGTTGCATCGTTTTTGACTAAACACTTGCTGATTGACTGGCGTTGGGGCGAGGCGTACTTTGCCGAAAAGTTGCTCGATTTTGATTTAGCCGCCAACAACGGCGGCTGGCAATGGGCGGCAGGTAGCGGCTGCGATGCCGCGCCCTACTTCCGCGTATTTAATCCGTACTTACAAACCGAAAAATTCGACGCTCAAAACGAATACATCAGACGCTGGGTGCCGGAGTTTCAACAGCCCGATTATCCTGCACCCATCGTCGAGCATAAATTCGCGCGTGAGCGTTGCTTGGCCGTCTACGCTCACGCGTTAAAGTCTAAAGCCTAAATACCCGCTCACCCCAATCAGATCAAAATCGGACTCATAAACTCGTATAATCAGCGATATCAATGCATCCATCAGCATTGATCGTCACCATGCCCAATCCAACCCACAACACTCTTCTTTCATCGCATTTTTTAAAACCCCACATTTGGTGGGACATTGCAGTGCTCTCATTGATCTGGACAGTGGCGTTATTCGTGGATGAAACGCTGCTTTGGTTCGGTAGCATCCCGATCAAGCTCATTTTTAAAATCATCGGTTTGATTGCTCTGTTGGAGTTATTCAGCTTCGTTGTATTCCATTGGTTGGGTAAATTGCGTGGTGTTTTATTGCAAGGGTTTTTCGGCGGTTTTATTTCGTCCACAGCAGTGTTTGTTCAACTGACTCAAGTGGATAAAGTCAAAACCATACCGGTGCCCACATTAACGCGCGCACTATTACTCGCCATTTTGGCCATGTTGATTGAGTGCTTGATGATTGTTCACACCATCGCACCCGATGCGATGCGTTGGCGTTACAGTTTGCCATTGCTGATCCAAGGCTTATGCATTGGTGCATCAATTTTATTATTGCCCCGCATCAAAACTTCTGAAGACATAAATACTCAACTGAGCGGCATTTTGGATCATCCGATTGTCTGGTGGAAAGTAATGCGTTTCTCAGCCCTGATCATCAGTTTGATGCTGAGTATTCGCTGGCTCAACACTTACGCGCAACTTCCATTAGTGGTCAGCAGTTTTTTTCTGTCACTGTTTGAAGCTCATGCGGTACTTGCCGCCGCCATGATTGAGGTCACACAAAACAACTCTGTGGCGATTGGCTTGCAATTAATTGTGGCGATTATCGCCGGAAACACAATCAGCAAAGCCCTAATGGTCATGCGCACCCGAAATCGACGTTTAATCACCAGCATGTTGATCATCTTAACGTCATCAGTCGTTGCTGCTTTTGCAGTATTTTTATATTTATAGTTTTCCAGAAAAATTTACACCGCTTTTTGGAATAGAGAAATATCACTGAGCGAACCTCTTACTCTTTTATCTCTGTGTAAGCTTCCCCTAAATCAATCCCACATCAGAATAGAAAGTGGTTTTAAAATCGTTCGCTAAAAGCGACGTGGGTCAGTCCATTTAAAGCATCATGTGGACGCACATGATTGTACTGATAAAGCCATTCTTGGGTTAGCTCTTCAACCTCCTTTGAAGAATCAAACAGATAACAACTGAGCACCTCAGCTCTGAATGAACGGTTAAATCGCTCAATCAAAGCATTCTGATTGGGCTTGCCTGGTTGAATAAATTGAGCTCAATGCAACGCTCTTTCGCCCAACCCGTCATTGTTTGGCTGATGAACTCAGGGCTGTTGTCGCAACGAATGGCTTGCGGTTTACCATGTAATTCAAGTTAGCCTTGATAGTTCACTGGCTTCTAAACCGCCATAGCGCGATTTCCATTTGTAATACGTCGGTTGGCTGATGCCGTGCTTGCGCAGCAGCTCGGCTACAGGTGTGCCTGCTTCAACTTCTTTTAAAACCGCCAGTATTTGGCTTTCGCTAAATCTTACGCCTTTCATTTCTCGCTCCTTGAGTTTGAGTTATTCTATTCTCAAGTGGTTCGAATTTCTGGGAAGCTTACGTCTGCACTTAAGAACAAGTTCGTCTAAATCCAATAATGGAAAAGCCATCAAATATCCTTTGTAGTTTTAAAGTATGTTAAAAATTATTACAATTCAATCCCACCCCGCTCCGCCACCGTATGCATGTCCTTATCACCACGTCCCGACAAATTCACCAACACCATCTGATCGGGTGACATAGTTGCGGCCATTTTCAAGCCATACGCTACGGCATGGGATGATTCGAGTGCGGGGATGATGCCTTCAATGCGGCATAACGTATGGAATGCGGCGAGTGCTTCTTCGTCATCAATCGCGACGTATTCGGCGCGTTTGATGTCTTTGAGGTAGGCGTGTTCGGGGCCGACACCGGGATAATCCAAACCAGCCGAGACAGAATGCGTTTCAGTGACTTGACCGTTTTTATCTTGCAAAATGTAAGTGCGATTGCCGTGTAACACACCGACCGAGCCTTTACACAAACTGGCGGCGTGACGCTCAGTGTCGACGCCGTCACCTGCGGCTTCGACACCAATCAAACGAACTTTTTCATGCGGAATGTACGGGTAAAAAATCCCCATGGCGTTAGAGCCACCGCCGATGCAAGCGACGACTGCGTCGGGTTGACGACCGGCGAGTTCGGGCATTTGTGTGAGGCATTCGTCACCGATAATGCGTTGGAAGTCGCGCACCATGGCTGGATACGGATGCGGGCCGGCGACAGTGCCGATGATGTAAAAGGTATTTTCGACATTGCTGACCCAATCGCGCATGGCTTCGTTGAGCGCATCCTTTAAAGTTTTAGAGCCGGATTCGACGGGGATGACGCGTGCACCGAGCAGCTTCATACGGTAAACGTTGGCGGCTTGGCGCGCGACGTCTTCACTGCCCATGTACACGTCGCATTGCAAACCGAAGCGTGCGCAAATCGTCGCTGTGGCAACGCCATGTTGACCGGCGCCAGTCTCGGCAATCACGCGTGGTTTGCCCATGTGACGGGCGAGCAATGCTTGACCGATGACGTTGTTGATTTTGTGCGCGCCAGTGTGATTTAAGTCTTCGCGCTTGAGGTAAATTTGCGCGCCACCATTTTCTTGTGACAAGCGTTTGGCATGATAGATCGGTGATGGGCGACCGACGAAGTGTTTGAGTTCGTACGCGTATTCGTCTTTGAATGCTTGGCTTTGTGCAACCGTTTCGTAGGCATGTTGCAATTCATCAAGCGCGGGAATCAAAGTTTCGGAAGCGAAGCGGCCACCGTAGATGCCGAAATGACCTTTTGCGTCGGGTAAGTTGTACATGGAAGAATCCTTATCAAATTAAATGGTAGTTTATGCAAAAATTTCGTGGAGTACATTCAGTGCACTGCGCAAGACTGCGGGTTCGACCTCACCCTTTTTGACCATCAAACGCGCTTTGTCTAAGGTGCGGATTTGATCAAGCAGGATTAAGCCGGTTTTATCTTCAAACGTAATTGCGATGCGAAACGGCGCAGCTTGGGTGCGTGTGGTCATCGGTGCAACCATGACGGAGTGCAAATGTTGGTGCATTTCGTCAGGGGATACGACGACACACAAGCGGGTGTTTTGTGGTGTGGCATTGACGGTATCATCGAATTGCGCGAGCCAGATTTCCCCGCGCCTGAGCGTGTGGGATGAATTCACCATGTCACGTCCTCGCTGGACTGATTGGCGAATGACGGCCATTGCAGCGCATCTTCGCCTTTTGCCGTCAAAGCTTCGCTGGCCTCCGCCCAACCGAGGCGCACGTCTTTAACCGGTTTACGAATCACAATGGCATCATTCTCGATGGTCATTTCGACGTCATCGGACTCGAAATCCAATTCGGTTAAGAATGTCTTGGGAATGATGATTCCGGTGGAGTTGCCCATTTTGCGCAGCGTGGTTTTCATCTGAGGTTAATCCGTT
>JBIKPB010000253.1:0-2718 GCA_044357705.1 Formosimonas sp.
CGTTTGTCAGCTCGAATCCGGTCGCACGCACCAAATTCGTGTGCACATGCAGCATCGGGGCTATCCATTGGTTGGCGACCCGCTGTATGGCGATAAAAAAGGTACGCGCTCGTCAATTGTTCACGGCGTTGACGTGTTTAATCGACAGGCGTTACATGCGTACCAACTGGGTTTGATTCATCCGCGTACGGGCGACTATATGAGTTGGCAAGTCGAGTTGCCGGAGGATTTTATGCGTTTGCTGAATGAAATGGGCGTCGACGATATGCCGTTGCCCGAGCCTGATTTTGTGATGGATGCACTTGAAATGGATGGTAATGAATAATTTCATCACGCCAGATTGGGATGCACCTAATAATGTACACGCATTCATGACCACACGAATCGGCGGGGTCAGCGATGGCGTTTATGGTGACGTAAAAGGGTTTAACGGCCTCAATCCCGCCACGCACGTGGGTGATGATGCGGCGAATGTGCTGCAAAACCGTACACTCATTCGTGCGCTTGTGCCCAGTGAACCGCAGTGGCTCAATCAAACCCACAGTGTTAAAGTTTGGCACGGTGATTATGATTTTGACGCGCCGCCGCCTGAAGCTGATGCGGTGGTGATTGATCAAGTGGGTCAAGTCGGTGTGGTCATGACCGCAGATTGTTTGCCAGTTCTCTTGGCATCGGCCGATGGCGCAATTATTGCTGCAGCACATGCCGGGTGGCGCGGTTTGGTCGATGGAGTGCTGGAGCAAACGCTACAGGTCATGGCGGAAAAAGGTGCGCGTGTTGAGGGGGTGCATGTGTGGTTAGGCGCTGCGATCGGTCCTGAACAATTTGAGGTTGGGCACGATGTGCTGGATGCGTTCAGCCATCAGACATCCGATGATGTTCGCCCGTTTTTCAAACCAAAAGCTGACGGTAAATGTTGGGCAGATCTTTACGGATTGGCGCGCCAACGTCTTATTGCTGAAGGTGTCACGCGCATCAGCGGCGGCAATCATTGTACGGTTTCGGAGCCTGAGCGTTTTTACTCATACCGACGAGATCGTATCACGGGGCGCATGGCTACATTGATTTGGTTGGATTGAGAATAGCAAGCTTTGGAGTTGACAGAAATCTTCAAAATATGAATCAGCGTTTTAACTTTTTAAAATGCTTGTTCATAACTATTGTGGTTTTATTGGCTGTCATGGTCGGCAAGAATGTGACATACCTCAAAAAAATCAGTGATTAAAGCAAGCAAATGATTTAATTATTCAGCTGTTGGATGATTCAGTATTTTTATCACGGTAACTTTTTAAATAAGAGAATAAATGAGAGACGAGCAATTACTAGGGCCTTTGGGTCTTTTTCGCCCCGCCAGCTCGGGTGGTTTTGAAATGATTTACGATTTAACCGTACAAGGGGCTGAACAGGTTTTTCCGTTTTTGGTTGAATTAATGACGGTGACGCAAACCCTCAAAATGGTTGTAACGCCCACCACGGAATACGATCAATCCACTGAAGCGGTCAATGCAGCCCAAGCATTGGGACAATTGTTCAATCATTATGGCAGCGATAAAGCAGAGCCTCATGCTTATCATCATGTGTATGGTGCAGTGCTCAAGCGTCCGCAAGAAGTAAAGTATGTTTTAGAAGTCGGTTTGGGCACCAATAATGAAGATGTCGCATCAAACATGACGAGCAACGGTAAACCGGGCGCATCAGTGCGCTCGTTCCGTGATTTTTTACCCAATGCCCAAATTTTTGGTGTGGACATTGACAGTCGAATTTTGTTTGAGGAGCCGCGTCTTAAAACGTATTGTGTCGATCAGACCAAGCCCGAAACTTTCGTACAGCTGGGTCAAATCATCGGTGATCATGTGGTATTTGATTTAATCATTGACGATGGTTTGCATTCGCCCAATGCCAATCTGGCGACCATGAACTTCGCATTGCCGAGACTGAAAGTGGGTGGGTACTTTGTGGTTGAAGATATTTTTAATCATCAATTACCGTTTTGGAACGTGGTTGATACACTGTTGCCCAAAGAAAAGTATAAGTGCACATTGGTATGGGCACCACATGGTTATATGTATTTGGTGCAACGTTTGCGTTAAGCTTGAGCGATTTTTTAATTGAGGAAGGTTACACATGTATTTTAATAACGATAAGCACGACGACGCTAAAGTCGTAGCCGAAAAATCCAATCGCATTGAAGAGAAACTGTCTTTTCAATCGCGTTTTGTGTTTATCTATGGTGGTATTGATCACGTGATGGCAAAGACCACTTGCGAGCGTTTGATTGCATTGTCACATGAGTCGGCTGATCCGATTACGATTGTGATCTCTTCACCTGGTGGGCATGTCGAGTCGGGCGATGCGATTCATGACATGATCAAGTTCGTTCGTGCACCCATCACCATTATTGGCACAGGCTGGGTCGCGAGCGCAGGTTCACATATTTTTCTCGCGGTACCCAAAGAGCGTCGTTTGTGTATGCCCAACACACGGTTTATGATTCATCAACCGGCAGGTGGTGCTGGTGGACAAGCTTCTGATATGGTGATTCAGGCTCGTGAAATCCTTAAGGTGCGCGAACGATTGGCGCAGGTTGTCTCTGAGGAAACCGGCCAATCCTTGATCAAAGTAATGGCGGATATGGAACGCGATTATTGGATGACGGCTGCCGAGGCGATTGACTATGGGATCGTTTCTCGGATTGTGCGAACGCACAACGATGTATGA
>JBIKPB010000255.1:0-2715 GCA_044357705.1 Formosimonas sp.
ATTCCGTGGTGTGTCAAAAAATGCCCATATTGCGATTTTAATTCACACGAGTTCAAAATTAGCGAGGGCGATTGGGAAAAAGACTACATCAATGCTTTACTCAAGGATCTTGAAAATACCCTGCCGCTGGTATGGGGGCGACGCTTGGTCAGTGTGTTTATCGGCGGTGGCACGCCGAGTATTTTGTCGCCCGAATCGATTGATACATTATTGGCCGGTATTCGCGCGCGTATGCCGTATTTGGCTGATATGGAAATCACGATGGAGGCCAATCCCGGCACGCTGGACAATGCCAAACTCAAAGGTTTTAGAGATGCTGGGGTCAATCGCTTGTCGCTTGGCGTGCAAAGTTTCAACGATGAAATGCTGCACAAGATTGGGCGCATTCACGATGGCAAACAAGCACGCGAAGCATTGGATGTGGCTTATCAGTTGTTCGACAAGGTCAATCTCGACATTATGTTTGCGTTGCCGAATCAAACTTTTGATCAACTGCAAAGCGATGTACAAATCGCGCTGAGTTATCAGCCGACGCACGTGTCTTACTACCATTTAACGCTGGAACCAAATACCTATTTTCATCGCTATCCGCCGATTTTACCGGATGACGAAATCGCGATCGACATGCAAGAGTACATCGAAAGCGCTTTGTCGGAAGCCGGTTTGTGCCATTACGAAGTATCGGCATACGCACGCGCAGGGCATGAGTCGATTCACAACACCAACTACTGGCAGTTTGGCGATTACATCGGTATCGGTGCGGGTGCACACGGCAAAATCAGCATGCACAACCGCATCGTGCGCCAAGCGCGTTATAAAAGCCCGCACATGTATTTGTCCAAAATCGCGTCTGGCTCGGCGATTGAAATCGAACATGATTTGACAACTGATGAGTTGCCGTTTGAGTTTATGCTCAATGCGTTGCGCTTGCGCAATGGTGCGAAGTTAAGCGAGTTTATGGCAGCAACGGGCTTGACGGTGGTCGATTTGGAGCCCGCATTATCCGAAGCGCGCGCCAAAGGTTTGATGGATGCGTCGCCCGAAGTTTTACGCACGACGGATTTGGGATGGCGCTTTTTGAGCGATGTTCAGACCATGTTTTTGAAATAATGAATATGCACACTTTTCTTTGGCACGATTACGAAACCTTTGGTAAAAATACGCGTACGGCACGGCCAGCTCAGTTTGCTGCAATTCGCACGGACTCTGACTTGAACGAAATCGGTAAGCCGCTCGAACTTTTTTGCCAGCCTGCGCCGGATTTTTTACCTGAGCCGGAAGCCTGTTTGATCACTGGAATCACACCGCAACAGTGCCTGAAAAACGGTGTGCCGGAGCATGAGTTTGCCGAGCAGATTCTCAATGCTTTCTCGGAGCCAAACACGATTGGGGTGGGTTACAACACAATTCGCTATGACGATGAAATCACACGCTTCATGTTTTGGCGCAATTTGATCGATCCGTATGCGCGTGAATGGCAAAATGGCTGCAGCCGTTGGGACATCATTGATCTGGCGCGGGTGACTTATGCGTTGCGCCCAGAAGGCATCGAGTGGCCGCGCAATGAGCAGGGCAAAGTCAGTTTTAAACTCACCGATTTGACCGAGGCGAATGGCATCACGCATGAGGCGGCACACGATGCGGTGTCGGACGTGCGCGCGACGATTGCGTTGGCGCGCTTGATCAAGACCAAACAACCGAAGTTATTTGAGTTTTATTTGAATCTGCGTCAAAAAGATAAGGTCAATGATGAAATCGGTTTGCACCTCAATCCACGCAAACCGTTTTTGCACCTGTCGAGCATGTTCCCGTCTGAGCGCGCACACTTGGCGTTGGTATTTCCGCTTGCGGTTCATCCGACCAATAAAAACGAAGTCATCGTTTGGGATTGCGCGTTTGATCCGAGCGAATTGTTTGAGTTGGATGCGGTGACGATTGTGCAGCGGATGTTCACGCGCGTGGATGAATTGCCCGAAGGCCTGACGCGTTTGCCGATCAAGACCATTCACATCAACAAGTCACCCGTGGTGATCCGCAATTTAAAAGTGCTTGATGGCGCGGCGCAACAACGATGTAATTTGGATTGGGAAATTAATTTGTACCACGCTCAGATTGCTGCTGATAAAATCTCGCGTAAAGATTTAAGCAGCGTTTGGCAAGCCGTTTTTGCGCGTGAATTCGAGTTGAGTGATGTCGATGAGTCGTTATACAGTGGATTTGTTGGCAACAACGATCGCCGTTTGCTCAATCAGTTGCGCGCATTGAGCCCTGAAGCATTGGCGCAAGCGCAGCCGATTTTTACGGATGATCGGTTGACCGAATTAGTGTTCCGTTATCGCGCACGCAATTATCCGCAAACCTTGAACGAAGAAGAATACGAAACGTGGCAGCAGCACTGCGCCGAACGTTTGCATGGCGGTGCAGCGGGTGCATTGTCGCTTGAGCCCTTTTTTGCTGAGCTCGAAAAATTGTCGCGTGATGCGGATGCGAAGCAAGTCCATGTTCTGCAAGATTTGCATGATTATGCTTATCTGATTGCGCCTTAACTCAATTTAAAAAAACTCAACGAAAGACTCCCATGAATCAACTAGAACTCAAACAGCAAGTGGCGCAAGCCGCGATTGAATACGTGTTAAACAACGTCGCACAAGGCGAAATCATCGGGGTTGGTACCGGCTCGACGGCAGACTGTTTTATCGATGAATTGGCAAAAAT
>JBIKPB010000254.1:0-2715 GCA_044357705.1 Formosimonas sp.
TGTGATGCCTCACTTGGCCTTTTTCAATCTGCGAAAATTGCTATTCGTACTTTAATTCACCATTGTTTAATCCGATGAAAAATCTAAAGTTGCGTCACACTCGCTTTTTCTCTCTACTGGTTGTCGAGTGGTGTTTAAACCCAGTGCAATAATGTTCACCTCCCCACACTTCAAAGTACGCTGGGGCAGGGAATTCAAGTGGCTTTGATTTTTTCCGAACATGACTTGATTCAATCGTTGAACCCATAAAAAAAACCGCTGCTGAGCTTGGATCAGTAGCGGTTTTTTTATCAGTTTGAGACTTAAGTCGGGTCGTATTCGTAAGTCGTATACTCTGGCTTCCAGTCCCGTTTGGCTAGGCGCGCTTCCATTTCGTCGTGTGTGACAGTAGCGACACCTAAACGGAATGCTGTTTCAGCAACAGCACGTGCGACATGATCGGTGACTTTCATCAGATCAGCGATGGGTGGGAAAACGGCACCGCTGGCCAAGCGCTCAGGAGTCACTTGAGCGGCAAGGGCAAATGACGCATCGGTCATCATCTCTGCCTCAACTGTGCGTGCGCCAGAGGCTGCAACGCCCCAACCGATACCTGGGAAAACGAAAGTGTTATTGCCTTGGCCGATGATGTAGTTTTTACCTTTCCATTCAACCGGTGCAAATGGGCTACCGGTCGCCATCCAGACATTGCCATCGGTCCAGCAAATCGCATCTTTGGGTAAAATTTCGGTCAAATTGGTCGGATTCGAGAGTGCGAATACAATCGGTTTCGCAGTATTTTTTTGCATCTCTTCGATGACTTTTTGATCGAAAGAGCCGCCTTGACCGGACAGCCCGAGCAGTACGGTTACTTTTGCATTGCGAATCGTTTCGATCAGATTTGGATTAGCGCTGGCGAATTCCCAATCGGCCAAGTCACTGCGTGGATGCGCAAAAATCATTTTGTAATCTTCCAAGCCTTCACGATCATCCAAAATTAGACCGCGTGAGTCGAGGACATAAATGCGCTTACGCGCTTGCTCTTCCGTTAAACCCAAACGGATCAAGCCGTTACGTACTTGCATCGCAACACCAATGCCGCCTGCACCTGCGCCACTGACTAAGAATACTTGATTGGGCAAAGTTTTACCTTGTTCGGTCGCGGCGAGCAAACCCGCCAGTGCCATTGCACCCGTGCCTTGAATGTCGTCGTTAAAACTCGGGACTTTGTCGCGATAACGTGCTAATGCTTCAAATGCCGTGGACTTGCTCAGGTCCTCCCATTGCAATAAGGCGTTCGGGAAGCGCTTACTCCATGCTTCGATAAATGCATCGACCATTTCAAAATATTTGGCACCACGTATACGTGGTTTGCGGACGCCGAGGTAAAAAGGATCTTCGAGTAGCTTCTTATTATCGGTACCGAAATCTAAAATCACGGGCAAGCTACGAGCTGGGTTGATGCCTGCAGTGAGTGAGTACAAGCTTAATTTGCCCATACAGATGGCGATCCCACCGAAGCCTTGATCGCCAATCCCCAAAATGCCTTCAGCGTCGGTGACCACGGCTAAATCGGTATCACTGAATCCTGCCAAAATCGCATCCAGACTCATGTAGTTTTCTTCGGTGACAACAAGCCCGCGCGGTGCACGATAGATATGGCTGAATTCTTCAATCGCTTCACCCACGGTTGGCGTGTAAACGATGGGCAGCATTTCTTCAATGTGTGCTTGGATTAATGCATAAAATTCGGTACGGCTGTACTCTTGCAAACCACGCAAAAAGATGTATTTGTTGAGCGGGCTGTTAAACTTAGAGAATTGTTCGTATGAGCGCGCGATTTGTTCTTGTAAGGTTTCGACGCGTTGCGGTAAGCGACCTTCAATGCCAAAGGCACGTCGTTCCTCGAGTGAGAAGGCCGTGCCTTTGTTTAAATAGGGATCCTCCAATAAAGAGCGACCACGGGTTTTGACTTTAGTAATGGTTTGCATCGTATGTCCTTATATTGTGTGAAGGGTGCGACCTTATTGCTTAGGCCTCATTTGAATGCGCAAGGATGCAGGATGCCTGATTAAAAGTCAAGTTGCAGCGCATGTTGCGGTCTATTTTCAGTATTGTCTGATGCGTTTATTGGAGATCCAAGTCTTTTGCTTTGGGCGAACGCTGGCGCATGACGGCTTTTTGTCGGGTGTAAGCGGAATCGCCGCACAACCGTGTTTCATCGCCGTGCATGAGTTTGGGTAACTCTTGACTGTCCTGGACGTTGGCGGCGGTCACGGTACTGTTGTGAACAAGACCGGTTTTGCTGTCAACGCCGATGTGCAGTTTCATGCCGAAGTGCCATTGACTGCCTTTTTTGGTGGAGCGCATTTCGGGGTCGCGAGCGTTGTCGGCATTTTTGGTTGAGCTGGGTGCAGCGATGATGGTGGCATCCAGTTTGTGCCGCTCTAATGGGTGGCGGAAGTTCTCAAGTGTCGTTGCATCGGGTATCGGCTCGTTGCCAAGGTTGAACCAGTGTTCGCTCTAAACCTCGTGCTGGCTGACCATTGCCGGCTTTGGGGTAATGAGATTCGATCACGGCGCACAGTGCCTGCCAAGGAATGAGACCATCCATCTTGGTGAGGAAGATTTCTTTACGTCTGTGTTTGCGGTATTTGTCAAACGTGCCGGATAGACTGGGGGGCATCTTGTTCTCTGCTTTTTAAGGTGCGGCTATTTGAATTGAATTGATGGGGC
>JBIKPB010000256.1:0-2713 GCA_044357705.1 Formosimonas sp.
CTGTCATCTCAGTCTCCTACTTGTTTTATTAAATCGTTATCAATTAGCTTACCGTCGTTTCTACACCTGCTCGAGTACTGTGCTGCACACTGATCTCCTGATTGATCTCCAACTGAGCAGCTTCATGCGCACGTTTGATAGGCTGGCCAATCAAATAGTCATAAATCCATGCACCCAATAAAGCCCCAATGATTGGACCCACTACAGGTACCAACCAAACCCCACTGCCATCGGTCAGCCCATTATTTTTAAAACCAGCCAGCACCGCAAACAAACGAGGCCCTAAATCACGTGCAGGATTAATGGCATAGCCGTGCATACCACCAAACGACATGCCAATTGCCATAACCAAAAACGCCACAGCCAACGCGCCCCAAACCACGCCATTCGGATTGTTCAAGTGATCGGTAATCGCTAGAATCAACCCCATCAACAGGGCTGTACCAACAATCTGATCAATAAAACCAGGCCAAAAACCAGGCATCGCAGGAAAGGTCGCAAAAATCCCGGCAGTGTGCTCCAGAGTGGGATCAAACTGCAACCATTTGGCGTGATAAACAACAAATACCAACGCAGCCGCGATAAAAGCCCCGAGGCACTGTCCAGCGATATAATGCGGCACTTTCGCCCAAGCAAACCGCTTGGTCGCGGCTAATGCAATGGTCACGGCTGGATTCAAATGAGCGCCGCTGACCGCACCACTGACCAAAATGCCCATTAATACCGCAAATCCCCAACCAATCGTGATGTTGGTGTAACCGCCATTGACAATTTGTGACGGTGCATGCGAATCGGTGCTGGAAAACAGCACCACCATCGCGACCACGCCACAACCGAAAAGAATAAGTACCATCGTGCCGAGCAACTCGGCAACAAACTCTTGTTTTGCATTGAACTTCATATTTGTCTCCTGATGAAAGTAATCGTTACAGGGTGATGCTGCTTTTTATTGTTTTATTTGAAGTACATAAATACTACTTCAATATCCATATTACTCTTTCATGAACATTTGTCAAATTATAACTTTACAAACGTTCATTTATTTTAAAAATAGCTTAAATTATGTATTTCAACAGCATCGTTCAGAATTAACCCATCCCTAACTAGACCTAAGGGCAATTTTTTTACACGACAAAAAAACGCCGCTGCAATAACCAGTGGCGTTTTCAATCAACTCGTTCAGTTTTTGGATCGTGCTTGGCGCAACGGCTCAAGTAAATGTTTCAAATTATTGTGATCCAGTTCGTGTGCCAAGGCCATCAATTGCCCTAACTCGCCTTTGGGCAAGCCTTGACGAATGAACCATGCCAAATAATGCCCCGGTAAATCGGCAATCAACCGTCCCTTATATTTGCCATACGGCATGGTCTGCTCGACCAATTTGCTCAACATATCGCCTGTCATCGTTGCATACCCTCATCTGCAAATGGATTCATTGTAATGAAAAGCTTGCAGACATGTTAAAATCTCCCCCTAATTCAAACGAAAGAAAACGCGGAATAACCCCTATTTGATACATGAGATGATTAAATCTGGTCACATACTCAAATGAGCGCGTTGTTTAAATATTTGTTTCTGTTTTAAATTTTGTCGGGGCTCCCCGAAAAAATTTCTAATTCCTTCCACGAAAAAGGTAGGTTTTTACTTTTTCCGTATTCCCGAAAGCCATTCATGTTCAGTTACCGCCACGCCTTTCATGCAGGCAATCACGCCGATGTACTCAAGCACATGGTTTTGTTACAGATTTGCCGATACATGACGCAAAAAGACAAACCACTAACGTACATCGATACTCATGCAGGTGTCGGCGTCTATCAAATGGGCAACCCGATGGCACAAAAAAGTGGCGAAGCCCAAACCGGCATCGCCAAGCTGTGGCCAATGTGGCAAAACAAAGGTCAACGCAATCAATTACCCCCATTGCTGAACGCGTATCTGGCACACGTGGCTGAATTGAATAGCAAAGATGAATTGCATAATTATCCCGGTTCACCCTATGTCGCCTCACACAATCTGCGCGAAATCGACCGCTTGCGGATTTTTGAGCTTCATCCAACGGATATGCGTTTGCTTGACGAGATGATCACGCGCATCAACCTGCCCGACTCACGCGATCATAATCGTGTACTGTTCAAAACCGTTGATGGCTTCATCGGCCTCAAAGCCAATATTCCACCCGCCTCGCGCCGTGGCTTGGTGCTGATTGATCCGTCATACGAAATCAAAGACGATTACACCAAAGTGGCCAAAGCCATGAAAGATGCAATGATTCGCTTTCCGACCGGCACTTACGCGATTTGGTATCCAGTACTGGCGCGTCCCGAGTCACGTAATTTAGCGACCCAATTGGAACGTATCGCGGTTGAGGCCGGTGCAAAATGGCTGCACGCTACTTTAGCAATCGACGAAGTCCAAGCACCACACCTCGCAGCGGGCTTGCAAGCGTCAGGCATGTTTATTTTCAACCCACCCTATACACTGGCCTCAGAGTTAAAAGCGAGCTTACCATTGGTCGCTGAAAAATTAAAAACCAGCGATGCGGGTGGTTTTGAAATCACGCACTCAAATCAATAAGCACTGCTCAATCCGCACCGCACAACACCATCAACGAGGATCAAAATGGATATTCAACACACCGACGATGGCTTTAAAGGCAAATTTTTCATCACTCAAAACGATAAAGAGTTGGCCGAGATGACTTATGTTTGGGTCG
>JBIKPB010000045.1:0-9363 GCA_044357705.1 Formosimonas sp.
CACCAGAGCGACCGGTTTTGACTTGACGGATTGCATCAATCACTTCAGTACCTTCAACCACTTTACCGAATACGGCATAACCCCAACCTGAACCGGTTGGTGAGCTGAAGTTTAAAAAGTCATTGTCGGTTGCGTTGATGAAAAACTGTGCGGTTGCAGAATGAGGATCAGAGGTACGTGCCATTGCGATCGTGTAAATGTCATTTTTGAGACCATTGTTGGCTTCATTTTCAATCGTCGCATTGGTTTTTTTCTGACTCATTCCAACTTCAAAGCCGCCGCCTTGAACCATAAAATTACTGATTACACGGTGAAAAATTGTACTGTCATAAAAACCCGACTGAACGTAATCAATGAAGTTGGCAACGGTTTTTGGTGCTTTTTCCGCATTGAGTTCGACAACAAAGGCGCCATGATTTGTTGTGAAGCGAGCTTGAGACATGATTGATCCTATTCGTTAGGGTGAAAATGAAAAGCGCGATTATAGCACGCGTCGTTTCAATGGTTTAAGGCGTGATGCGCACGCTGTTGATAACGATGGGTTTGATGGGTACATTTTCATAGCCGCCCACCGTTTTGGTATAACTGCCTTTGATTTTATCAACCACATCAAAGCCGTTGGTCACACGGCCAAACACCGCATAACCCCATCCTTGTGGTGTTTTAGATGTGTAATTTAAAAAATCGTTACCTTTAACATTGATGAAAAACTGTGAGGTTGCCGAATGAGGCTCGTTGGTGCGCGCCATTGCAACTGTGTATTTGTCATTTTTGAGGCCATTGAATGCTTCGTTAGTAATCGGTGTCGCAGTCGGTTTTTCGTTCATGTTCGCATCAAAACCACCGCCTTGAATCATGAAGTTGTTGATCACTCGATGAAAAATTGTACCGTTGTAATGACCGCTTTTAGCATAGCGAATGAAGTTGGCAACGCTTACCGGCGCGGCTTTTGAATTCAACTCAACCGTGATGTCACCCATCGAGGTATTGATGAGTGCAGTCTCTGCTTGGCTAGCGGTTGCCACAACCAAGCCGAGTGTGACGATTAATTTTGTGAATAGCATAACAACTCCTATTGGTGTTAAACGGGTAGGCGAGGGCGATGGTATACTCTCGCTTTAGTTTTAATTCTATCAGTCTTCAATTCAATTGGGTGCGCCATGCTGCATATTTATAATACCCTCGCGCGTGAAAAACAGTTGTTCACACCGATTAATCCTAAGCACGTTCGCATGTATGTCTGCGGCATGACCGTTTATGATTATTGCCATTTGGGTCACGCACGCGTGATGGTGGTTTTTGATATGGTTCAACGTTGGTTGCGTGCTTCTGACTACCAAGTCACTTATGTGCGCAACATCACCGACATTGACGACAAAATCATCAAACGCTCGTTGGAAAATAACGAATCATTGCGCGAGTTAACCAATCGCTTTATCAACGCGATGCACGAAGACGCCGATGCACTTGGTATTGAGCGTCCGACGCACGAGCCGCGTGCGACCGAATACGTACCCGAAATGCTCGATATGATTGGCAAATTGCAGCACAACGGCTTGGCTTATCAAGCCGCGAATGGCGACGTCAATTACTCTGTGCGTAAATTCAAAGGCTACGGCAAATTGTCGGGCAAAAGTTTGGACGAATTACAAGCCGGTGAACGCGTTGCGGTTGCGAGCGACAAGCATGATCCGCTTGACTTTGTTTTGTGGAAAAGCGCCAAAGCGACCGAGCCCGCCGACAGTAAATGGGCGTCACAGTGGGGCGAAGGTCGTCCCGGCTGGCACATCGAATGCTCGGCAATGGCGAGCAGTCTGTTGGGTGAAACATTCGATATTCACGGTGGCGGCGCAGATTTACAATTCCCGCATCATGAGAATGAAATCGCTCAATCCGAAGGCGCGTTCTTTTGCGGTGACGATTGCAACCACGAACACGATCATTCACAAAAATTCGTGAATTACTGGATGCACAATGGTTTTGTCCGTGTCGATAACGAAAAAATGAGCAAATCGCTCGGCAATTTTTTTACCATTCGGGATGTGTTGAAAGAATACGATGCCGAAGTTATCCGCTTTTTCATCTTGCGTGCACATTATCGCAGCCCGCTGAATTATTCAAACGAGCATCTTAATGATGCGAAATCGGCATTGACGCGTTTGTATACCGCGCTCAAAGATGTCGTGACTGACGACAACGCACAAGTCGATTGGTCTGAATCGCACGCGGTCGCATTCAAGACTGCAATGGATGATGATTTCAATACGGCGGTTGCGGTATCGGTTTTGTTTGAATTGGCGACTTTAGTCAACAAAACTCAAGATGCAGTGCTCGCTGCGCAACTCAAAGCATTGGCAGGCGTTTTAGGTTTATTACAACGCGATTCCCAAGCATTTTTACAAGCGGGCTCCTCTGCAACTGATGTTAGCCAAATCGAAGCCTTGATTGAGCAACGCAAAGCCGCCAAAGCAGCCAAGGATTTTGCGTTGGCCGACTCACTGCGCGGTCAACTCACCGAAATGGGCGTTGTGATCGAGGATAAAGCAGGCGGTATTGTAGAATGGCGACACGGTTAAGTAACTAACACCATAAAGGTAAATTGCAACTCAATCCTTTCGCGAGTTAAAACAAAAAACGGACTGAATTTCAGTCCGTTTTTTGTATGTAGATGCCGTTAAATTTCAAACATTCTTCAATGAATCAATCATTGGTTCACAATTTAAGAGCCGCACGAAATGCAGCCTTCTTCCATTGTGCAAACCGCACCTTCAAGGATTTCTTCCTCTACAGCAGTCGGTTCATCTTTCTTTTCATCCGATACTGTGAACTGCACCGCTTGCGCTGCAGCTTTACTGCGCAGGTAATAGATACCGGTTTTCAAACCTTTTTGCCATGTGTAGAAGTGCATCGACGACAATTTGGCAATCGTCGGTTGCGCAAGGAACAAGTTCATCGATTGTGATTGGCAAATAAAAGCACCGCGATCCGCCGCCATATCGATTAGGGTTTTTTGCTTGATTTCCCACACGGTTTTGTACAGCGCTTTGATTTGCTCAGGAATGCGGCTGATCTCTTGCACCGAACCATTGGCACGAATCAAGTCATTGCGCATTTTATCGTCCCATAAGCCGATTGCGTTCAAGTCACGCAACAAATGTTTATTGACCACAATAAATTCACCGCTCAAGACGCGGCGCGTATAAATGTTGCTCGTATACGGTTCAAAACACTCGTTGTTGCCCAAAATTTGCGACGTCGAAGCAGTTGGCATTGGAGCGAGCAATAATGAGTTGCGTGCGCCGTGTTGTGCTAAATCTGCACGTAATTCATCCCAGTTCCAGTTGCTCGATGGTGTATGTCCCCAGAGATCAGGTTGCAATTTACCTTGTGATAAGGGTGAGCCTTGATAACTTTCATAAGGCCCTAATTCCTTTGCTAAATCGATGGAAGCGCGCATTGCCGCGTAATAAATTGTTTCAAAAATACGTTGATTGAGCGTTTGTGCTGAATCCGAGTCAAAAGGCAAGCGCAGCATGATGAACGCATCAGCCAGACCTTGGACACCTAGACCAATTGGGCGATGGCGCATGTTTGAGTTGCGTGCTTCTTCGACTGGGTACAGATTTTTGTCAATGATTTTATTCAAGTTTTTCGTGGCATGATAAGTCACGTCAAACAACTTTTGATGGTTGAACTGATTGTTTTCGACAAATTTAGGCAGCGCAATCGAGGCCAAATTGCACACAGCTATTTCGTCCGGCGAGGTGTACTGGATTATTTCGGTACACAAGTTACTGCTCTTGATCGTACCAAGGTGTTGCTGATTGCTCTTACGATTCGCCGCGTCTTTGTACAGCATGTAAGGCGTGCCGGTTTCGACTTGCGATTCTAAAATCGAGAACCATAATTCTTGTGCTTTGATTGTACGGCGTGACTTGCCTTCAGCTTCATAGCGCGTGTAAAGCGCTTCGAATTCTGCGCCCCAGCATTCATCTAAGCCTGGACATTCGTGCGGGCAGAATAAATTCCAGTCGCCATCCTCTTGTACACGTTGCATGAATAAATCGTTAATCCACAATGCATAGAACAAGTCGCGTGCGCGCAACTCTTCTGAGCCGTGGTTTTTCTTCAATTGCAAAAATTCGAAAATATCTGCATGCCAAGGTTCGATGTAAATCGCAAATGCACCTTTGCGTTTGCCGCCGCCTTGATCGATGTAACGCGCTGTGTCGTTAAATACTTTGAGCATCGGCACAATACCGTTACTCGTGCCGTGCGTACCAGCGATTGTGCTGCCTTTGGCGCGTACTTTATGAATCGACAAACCAATACCGCCAGCATTTTTAGAAATCAGCGCGGTTTGCTTGAGCGTGTTGTAAATGCCTTCAACCGAATCATCCTGCATCGTCAACAAGAAACAAGAGCTCATTTGTGGGTGTGGCGTACCTGAATTAAATAATGTTGGCGTTGCGTGCGTGAACCAACCTTCAGACATTAAATGATAGGTTTGCAATGCGGCTGCGACGTCTTCGCCATGAATACCGAGCGCAACGCGCATGTACATATGCTGTGGTCGCTCGACAATATTGCCGTGAATGCGCAGTAAATAACTGTGCTCCAAAGTTTTAAAACCGAAATAGTCGAAGTTGAAATCACGGTCGTAAATAATTGACGAGTCGAGTAAGTCTGCATTCTTTTTGACCACGGCAAGCACTTCATTTGTGATGATGGGCGAGTGCTTACCCGTGTTGGCATCGATATTGTCAAACAATTGCTGCATGGTTTGACTGAACGATTTGGTCGTGTTTTTGTGCAGGTTACTCACCGCGATGCGGGCGGCCAATATGGCGTAGTCGGGGTGTAGTGTCGCCAAGCTTGCCGCTGTTTCTGCGGCGAGATTGTCGAGCTCGGTCGTCGTCACACCGTCGTACAGACCGGCGATGACTTTTTTGGCAACTTCGATCGGTTCAACGATTGAATTGAGGCTGTAAGAAAGTTTTTCAATGCGAGCTGTGATTTTGTCAAACTGGACGGATTCTTGTTTGCCGTTGCGTTTTAGGACATACATGATGGATTCCTTGGCAGAATTGGGTTGTTTTTTACTGATGAATTATTGATAAATGGTCAGAAATCTTCTTCTAATGAAAATACCTGTTCGCCTTTTGCGGCCAAAACCCCAGCTTTTTGATAATCGCCAACGCGTTTTTCAAAGAAGTTGGTTTTGCCCTCAAGCGAAATCATGTCCATGAAATCAAACGGATTTTTCGTGTGATACATTTTTGGATAGTCGAGTGCGGCGAGCCAGTGGTCTGCTACGAATTCGATGTATTGCGCCATTAATTCGGCGTTCATGCCGATCAGATTGACGGGTAAAGCTTCGCAAACGAAGTTCTTTTCAATCTCGACTGCATCACGAATGATCGCTTGAACCGCTTCAGTCGATAAGCGTTGGCGCAACATACGATACAGCGTACAGGCAAATTCGCAATGCAAAGCCTCGTCGCGGCTGATGAGCTCGTTACTGAATGTTAAACCAGGCATCAAACCACGTTTTTTAAGCCAGTAGAGTGAGCAAAAGCTACCGCTGAAGAAAATCCCTTCAACCGCTGCAAAAGCCACCAAACGTTCGGCAAAATTACCATTGTCAATCCAGCGCAAAGCCCAATTGGCTTTGTCTTTTACCGCGGGAATGGTATCGATCGCGTTGAATAAATGTGTTTTCTCGTCGGCGTTTTGGATGTACGTATCAATTAAGAGGGCGTAAGTTTCTGAATGAATGTTTTCCATCGCGACTTGAAAGCCGTAAAAGCAGCGTGCTTCTGGAATTTGTACTTCCTGCATGAAGTTGACTGCCAAGTTTTCGTTGACGATACCATCCGATGCTGCAAAAAACGCCAAAACGTGGCTGACGAAGTGACGTTCGCCATCCGATAAATTACGCCAATCGCCGAGATCAGACTCTAAGTCGATCTCTTGTGCCGTCCAAAAGCTCGCTTTGTGGCGTTTGTACTGTTGCCAAAGGTTGGGGTATTGGATCGGTAATAAGACAAAACGATTCGGGTTATGCGCCAAAATCGGCTCAATCGACGCGTCAAAAGTCTCAGAAAAAAATGAGGGCTGTTCGAGCGGAAAAGAGGTAGATGAAGTCGACATGGCGAACCTTTAACGTGGGGTAATCAAATTCGCCAAAGGAATGCCGATAAGGGGGGCGCTTTGTTAGAAAGAACAAAACGCCGACCGCTTAACATGTGCATGCCTTTGGTACGAAGGCTTGCACACAAAAACTCACAAGGTAGGTATCTGACTTAGTGCTCAATCGCATCGCGAGAGCACCTTACAGTTGCGCCACAGTCCATGATTTTCACATGGTTCCCTATAGGGCGGCGTATCGCTTATCTATTTGATTTTAAAGTCAAAATTTGCCGAGAATAAAACGCCGCGGCAGGTGAGTGTATGTGTGATGGGTTGGATGATAACAGAAAAAAAAGCAGCTTGTGGGCTGCTTATTTTTTTATTTTAAAGGTGAATTAAGTGCTGTTTTAACAGTTAAGTATAACGATTAAACGCTAACTTTTTGTTTTCATTCACCTTTAAATAGGGTCAAATTAACCACGTGCTTGTTCGATCAATGTCGCAAATTTTTCGGTATCGATGCAGAACAAACGAATGCCTTCTGACAATTTTTCAATCGCCATCGCTTCGTTGTTTAAAGCCAAACGGAATGATGCCTCGGTTAACTTTAATTCAGTCGCATCCGATTTTTTCGCATCGGCTTCGTTTAACGCAGCGGTCAATGGCTCGTCCATTTCTTGCAGTTTAGCCAACAAGTCAGGGCTGATTGTCAAGAGATCACAGCCAGCGAGGGCGATGATTTGGCCGATATTGCGGAAACTTGCACCCATCACTTCGGTTTTGATGCCGAATTTTTTGTAGTAGTTGTAAATGGTTTCAACAGATTCAACTCCGGGATCGTTTTTATCCTTGACTGCATCGTATTCAATGCCGGTTTGCTTTTTGTACCAATCGTAAATACGGCCGACGAATGGAGAAATCAAAGTTACACCCGCATCCGAGCAGGCAACGGCTTGTGCGAGGCTGAACATCAGCGTCAAATTGGTGTGGATACCTTCTTTTTCGAGAACTTCAGCAGCTTTAATGCCTTCCCATGTTGACGCGAGCTTGATCAAAATGCGTTCTTTTGCAATGCCTTGCGCTTCGTATAACTTGATGATGCGGCGAGCTTTGACCAAAGACGCTTCCGTGTCGAACGACAAACGTGCATCGACTTCGGTTGAAACACGACCGGGAACGATTTTGAGGATTTCGAGACCAAACGCCACCAAAACATGATCCATGATGTCATTGGTCGATTCGCTCGCGTGGGCTTTAACTGCAGCTTCAAATAAGGGTTGATATTCCGATTTTTGGACTGCTTTGAGAATCAAAGATGGATTTGTAGTCGCATCTTGTGGCAAAAATTGTGCCATTGCCGCGAAGTCGCCGGTATCGGCAACGACGGTTGTGTATTGTTTGAGTTGATCTAATGTTGTCATAATAGCCCTGTGTCTGTGGTTTGAATGGGTTTCGAAAAATGAGTTTTATTATAAGTTACTTTTTTGCCTTTTGCCTTCAATTCCCATGCGTTTTCTGATAAAATGCGCGGGTTAAACGGTAAAGTTTTGTGTGAACGACAAATTGAATGAATAAGTATGCAGACAACCCCACTTTTAAGATATTGGCCAAACAGCCGCCCAGCGCAATAAAATAATTTTTATTGATGCAAGGGCGGTTTTTTTTGGGTCGTGCTTAAAGAGTGTTTTATATTTTTGATACTTTTTATTTTGATCGATTCGTTGTCAGATTGACTTGATTTTATATCTTCTGTGTTTTCGCTCAACGAAAGCACGTGCATTAAGCCCAACTTGGAGTCCAGCATGTTACCCATTTTTTCCAATCAATTTCCACCGGCACTTTTGGTGCTTGCTGACGGCACGGTATTTCGCGGTTACGGCATCGGCGCTGCCGGTCATGTGGTGGCTGAAGTGGTGTTTAATACCGCGATGACCGGTTACCAAGAGATTTTGACTGATCCGAGCTACACCGAACAAATCGTCACATTGACTTATCCGCACATTGGCAATGTCGGCATTAACTCTGAAGACGTTGAGGCCGATAAAGTTTATGCGTCAGGTTTGATCATTCGTGATTTATCGCCGGTCGTGTCGAATTTTCGCTCGGAGCAATCATTGCCTGACTATCTTAAAGCCAATAATATTGTCGCCATCGCGGGTGTTGATACGCGTGAGTTGACCCGCGTTTTGCGCGAGAAAGGCGCACAAGGCGGTTGCATTTTGATCGGCGACGATGTCGAACAAGCCACCACTTTAGCGGCGAGTTTCGGCGGTATGAGCGGCTTGGACTTGGCAAAAGTTGTCAGCACGAAAACCGAATACAAATGGACGGAAACCGAGTGGACTTTGGGCGAAGGCTACGCCACGCAAACCGCACCGCGCTTTAAAGTCGTTGCCTATGACTTGGGTGTGAAGCGAAATATTTTACGCATGCTCGCCAGTCGTGGTTGTGACATCACGGTCGTACCTGCGCAAACTTCAGCTGCAGATGTATTGGCAATGAATCCAGACGGCATCTTTTTGTCGAACGGTCCTGGCGATCCGGCACCATGTGATTATGTGATCGCGGCGACACGTGAGTTTCTCGATAAAGAAATCCCGACATTCGGCATTTGCTTGGGGCATCAAATCATGGCTTTAGCAGCGAGTGCTAAAACCCTCAAAATGAAATTTGGTCACCACGGCGCGAATCATCCGGTTAAAGATTTAGACTCCGGTCGCGTCGTCATCACGTCACAAAATCATGGTTTTGCCGTGGACGAAGCCAGCTTGCCGGCGAATGTTCGTGCGACACATGTGTCGCTGTTCGATGGCAGTTTGCAAGGCTTAGCGTTCACCGACAAACCTGCGTTTTCGTTCCAAGGTCATCCTGAAGCGTCACCGGGGCCGCACGACATCGCTTACTTATTTGACCGCTTTATTGACCTGATGGAAAGCCGCGCTTAATGAATCTGATGGGGTACATCAGCAGCCTCGGCGTGCTCGATCTTTACAACTACATTGTTTTAACCATCGCGATTATTTTATTGCCGGGCCCGAATTCGATGTATGTATTGACGACCGCAGCTCAGCAGGGCGTGCGCCGCGGTTATGCTGCGGCATGTGGTGTATTCATTGGTGATACGGTACTCATGGTCGCGGCTGTGATTGGCGCGGCAACCTTACTCAAAGAAGCGCCGGCAGTCTTTACCTCGCTCAAAGTCACTGGTGCGCTGTATTTATCCTATCTCGG
>JBIKPB010000257.1:0-2688 GCA_044357705.1 Formosimonas sp.
CGTTCCATATGGCTTAAGTGAGGTCTTTTCATGGCAACTTTCGATTTGGTGATTGAAGTCAACCATGTGATGCCTCACTTGGCCTTTTTCAATCTGCGAAAATTGCTATTCGTACTTTAATTCACCCTTCTTGATATTAACAATGCAATGGACAAAGCACTGATTGGTAATACGCTTAAGCGACAAAGCAAACGATTTAATCGATTATTTCTGCTGCCCTATTTAATGAGTTTCTTAATCGGCACTTTCTTTGTATACAAATTCCCCGATCAGTTCATTGGCGTGATGATTGGCTCAGGTTTAGGTGTACTGGTAATGGTTGTTGAGTCTTGTATGGGTGAACGGAAGTTGCGTTACATATTGAAGCGCACGGTACAGGTTTTAAAGAATCAAGGTTATCAATGGGACATCGATGTGGAGCAGATGATCGATGTCATGAAACCGATTTGGAAGTATATATATGGACGATAATCATCATTTAAACACAGGGGCTTTATCCGCATGTTATTCCTTAGAAGCGCTTGCCCACTACGTCAATAAGACTGCTCAATATGTTCGTAACTTTGCACAGAACAATGAGGTTCTACTCTGTTTGACGACAAGTGGTGATAGAGGCTTGGAGCTGGAATTGGGTTCAGGTAAAGCATTGGAATACAGAATCTTAAGACGGATCACATTTGACTTGAGGGGGCTGGTCGAGTTAAATTTTTTGAGCATTGTTTTAAAGCGACAGTTGAAATTGGCGAGCCATTAACGCAAAACATGATCAATTATCCAAACTGGGACGAAGCCATCGCACTACTTGAATCCTGTGATTAAAAGCGGATATAGAAATGATCTAAGTTCTGAACAAGAAGGCTTAAGTCGCCCTTATTTTGACCAGGCAGACCATAAGCATACCAATAATGCTTTTTCAAGTTGCTAGCCGCAGCAATTAGGTTCTTAAGAAGTTTTTTATGAGATTGTGGAGAATCATCAGTAAACAGTGACAACGGAATGGTTACGACCATTTGCTGTTCTGAATAACTGATTAGATTGGTGGCTTTATCAACATGCCTTTTGTCGAATTGAACCGTGATCGTGAAACCTTCATTATTTTGAACAATCTGACCTGATTCATGATAAATCCGAGATTGGCTGTACCAAAAATAAGCAGGTTTTCTGAATGCCTGATTGAAGTTTGTATGATCGCTTAGTTTTATGGGCATGCTCTCTAATGCCTGTTTGATATGTTCGTTACGGGTTTTAGTATCCCAATCATTCTCCTTTGCCAAAGTAGAAGCAATATCTCTGGTACTGAGCCATCTTTCAACCAGAGACTGTAAAAGGTAAGTTTTGGGCTTTGATTCACCTTTTTGACCTGATCTGAGTCGACGTTGCTCGATTTCTTCAGGTGAAGGTTTACGAGCTGATGGAGTTGTAGTGTGTTGGGGTTTCCGATGAACAGGTCGTTCGATGAGCTCAATGGGGGCATCTTCTGCCAGTTTAGCCAAATCCTTATGAATGTTTGACGAGGGCTTAGGAAGTTTATTGCTGGATATGGGCTCACCATCACAGCCTTGTAGATGATTACCCCAATTTTGGACGGTTTTGAAGCCTGGAGAGCGAGGTAATTCATCGAGCGTGTCAATTAAAACTGCACAAATTCGGATTTCGCAGTAAGGACAGTAAAAGAAGTCGGGGCAATGCCCTTCTCTTAAAAAAGTATCGCGATAGTGCCATGCAGTAAAGCCTGGACCACCGGGGTATGTTGAAGCCATGCTGGACATAGGATTCCTCTGAAGCAATTTATAAATGAAGTGAATGAGAAATCATAGCAACAAGTTTTGATATTGGCAATATCTTGAGACATAAGTAAAAAGTAGTAAGTTTTTTAAGGGTTATAGAATGAATCGACGTGATTTTTTAATTGGAGCAAGCACATTTGTTGTAGGAGCAAGTGGTTTGCTAATACCGGATGTGGCCGCTGCGCGTACTGATGATTTTTGGAGCAAGGATCGACGTTTGAGTTTGCGGCGATCGCAAACGGGTGAAGCGACGACTTTGGTATTTTTTGAAAACGGGCGCTATGAACCTGAAGCATACCGTAAAGCCTGTTACTTTTTGCGAGACGTGGTCGATCGCAATTCAATGGCCAGCATGGACATTGGCTTGTTAAATCTGATGTTTGGCTTGCAAGAATGGGCACGTTTGGCAGGTGTACCCAATCCCCAGCTGTCGATCAATTCGGGGTTTAGAACACGACGCCACAACGCTGCTCTCGAGGGCGCAGCGCGCAACTCTTTGCATTTGTCCGGTCAAGCGGCGGACATCAACATTCGTGGTATGGAGCAAGAGCAAGTACAGCGTATGGCTGCTTACTACAAAGTCGGTGGTGTGGGTTTATATAACAATTTTGTACACATCGATACCGGTCGAGTGCGTTATTGGCGGGGAGCTTAGTGTCTATGCGAATTATCGTAAAAGCGAGGTCGAGCGTGGTGCAGAAACGCCAAAACTGGCCGCTCTGCTGGTTGAGAAATACGCCAGAGGTTTGGCCAAAGCAATCGAAATCATCGGTATCGATTCGAGCATGCCGCTAGAGATTGATCGGATTGTACGATCCATTGATCCCGGCTTTGAAGAACAGTCACGTCAACGCTGGGCATTGCGCCCTGCTTCAATTGATTGACAAAATTAAATGAATAG
>JBIKPB010000227.1:0-3037 GCA_044357705.1 Formosimonas sp.
ATTAGGGGTTAAAGTGATCGGGCAATACGGTAAGCGGGTACGCTTTTACTCCACTGTTGACTTGGTCAATCAATTGGAAATTGAGAAGGTGGCTGGTAAACAGGGGCGTTTGGCGATGAGTATCGTACAGCTTGATTTAATCATTCTTGATGAGTTGGGTTATTTGCCGTTCTCTCAAGCAGGTGGGGCTTTGTTGTTTAATCTGCTGTCCAAGATTTACGAGCGTACCAGCGTGATTATCACGACCAATTTGACATTCTCTGAGGGAACAATGTGCTTGGTGATGCCAAACTTACCACGGCTTTACTGGATCGATTGACCCATCACTGCCGTATCGTTGAAACGGCTAATGATTCGTATCGCTTCAAACAAAGCACCGCAAAAGCCAAAGCACCTATTAAAAAAGGGAAAAACAGAAGAAAGAGCAGTTTTAAAAACAAAAGGGAAGGAATTTCATTCGCTTAAAATCAGCTTGTTCTGATAAACTTATCCACAGGCGCAACCCAATTTGTGCCTTTAGCTGCCTGCTCAAATTTCAACGCGCACTCATGGTCAGATTTACTCGCGCCACAACACTGTGGATCAAGCGCATTTGGGGCTTTACCAAAGTGCGTTACCGTGGCTTAGCTAAAAACGCTAATCGTGCATTTGTACTGCTCGCTTTGTTCAATATCGTTAAGTGGAGTCGTCCACTGACACTATAATTTCGTCGGTACCGCCCCAAAACACGGCGTAGTACCGTAAATCACCCGTGTATCGGGTTAATTTGCGATGAATTTGGAGCTTATTGGTCTCTAAAAATCATCGCTTCAGTTAAATGCTGGAATCAAGGGGCTTATTCCGCGATTCCTTGAAAATAACATTCGTGGTGCGGTGATCAATATGTGTTCGCAAGCCGGTCGTCGCTGTGAAGCGCTGGTGTCAGACTATTGTGCCAGTAAAGCGGCGGTTTACAGTTATACGCAATCTGCTGCACTCGCGATGGCACCGCATCACATTCGTGTCAATGGTATTGCTTAGGGCGTGATCGATACACCGATGTGGGCGCATGTCGATTCGTTGTTTGCCAAGTATGAAAACTTGCCTTTGGGCGAAAAGAAAAAGCAAGTCGGTTTGGCCGTGCCGCTCGGTTATATGGGCGCACCGTTGGATATTGCGGGTGCCGCAGTTTTTCTTGCCTCTGATGATGCGTCGTACATCACCGCACAAACATTAAATGTGGATGGTGGCTGCGTCATGAGTTGATCTTGCTCAATATGTTTGCCTAAAAAGCCATGCATTTCAAAATCGCATGGCTTTTTTAGCCTCTGCAAATGGAATGGCTGATTGATTGATGCAATTATTTTTTGGCAAAAATTAATCTTACCAATACGCCACCTTGTGCATGGTTAATCACTTCAACTTGTCCTCGATGCTTGTCCATCACTTCACGTACAAAATTCAGTCCCAAACCTGTACTTTTTGGCTCATTAGGTCGTGGCAATGAATAAAAACGATCAAAAATATGGGGCAACGCATAATCCGGAATACCCGCACCATGATCGCGAATCACCAAACGATAGTGATTCAAACTCGGTTCGTCATAAACCTCAATGCTACTGCCGTCATTGCTGAAATCCAGTGCATTGTCCAGTAGGTTGCTTAAAACCTGCGTAATGAAAAACTCATCGACTTTTAGTACTGCAGGCTCGTTGATATTGATGTGCAGTTGGATCTGACGGCGCTCGATTTCTGTTTGTGCGCTGGCAAAACCTTGTTCAACTAAACGTGTGATTGGAACCGGTTGTAACTGCAATGAAGGCGTGCGCTCCAAACTGGCGAGTGCGAGTAATCGGTCAATCAAGTGCTGCAAGCGCAGGGTTTGTTGTTCAATGTTGCCGATGAATTTTTGTTGTACTTCGAGTGGTGGTTGTTCTTTAATGATTTCAGCTGCACCGCGAATCGCCGAAATCGGGCTTTTGAGCTCATGCGTCAGCGTATGCACGTATTCTTCAACATAGGCTTTACCTTCCAATTGCTCACGCATGCGTTCAATTGTCAGACCCAGCGTTTGTAACTCAGGACTTTTGAGCTTGGGCAGTAATACATTGCGACCTGCGGCAACATCTTGTGCATATTGCTCGAGTTTATGGATCGAACGGTTGATCCACAGCACAAATAAAATCCCGACCAGCAGGGCAATACCCAACAGAATACCGCTGGCGACAAAGATACGTTGTTCACTGCGCTCGATAATTGGCATCAGGCTTTTATTCGGCTTGGCTACTGTTAGCACGCCGGCGATGGTGTCATTAACCATAATCGGCGCTGCGACATACATGATGCTGCTGGCATCATCGCCTTCAATGGCTCGAGTGCTTCGCGCACCATACTGACCGCGTAAGGTCAGGTACACATCGTTCCAGCGTGAATAATCTTTGCCGACGTCTTTACCCGTCGAGTCGAAAATTACGATGCCTTTGGCATCAGTAATGTAGACACGTGTGTCAATACTGGTTTTAACGATGTTGACAATCTTGGCATGAAGCGGGCGTTGATTGAGTTGGGTAAAACTTTGCATCAATGCGCCATTGGCAAGATTATTGTTTTGAATATCCATCGCAGCAATCGGTGCCAATACTTGTGCGCTGTCGATTAAAGCATCCTCGGTACTTTGGCGCACACCGGGTTTAATCTCTTGGCTGAAAATTTCCAATACGAACCACGCGGCAATCGCCACAATCAAAAAATAACCCAGTAAAATCCGTAGGCTGATTCGCATATTATTCGCTCGTATTGATGCTGTAACCCAAGCCGCGATGGGTCACGATCGGTTCAAATCGATCGTTGATCGCACGTAATTTGGCGCGTAATGTTTTGATGTGTGTATCAACGGTGCGGTCAAAGCTATCCATGGCATCGGTCCAGATCAAATCCATTAAAAGTTGGCGTGGAAAAATGCGCAAAGGCTCATTGAGTAGTGTTTTGAGTAATAGAAACTCATAGCGCGTGAGTGACAAGCGCTCACCATAAAAGGTAATGATGCCATGTGATTCGT
>JBIKPB010000141.1:0-4864 GCA_044357705.1 Formosimonas sp.
GCGCGCAATGCGTCGCAGCACCATCCGCACGCGTGCACAAACTTCGCGTGGTGAAAAAGGTTTGGCGATGTAATCGTCTGCACCCATTTCCAATCCGACAATGCGGTCGATTTCATCCGCGCGCGCGGTGAGAAATAAAAAAGGCAGGTCGTGCGTCGCGCTGATGCGCCGTGCGATTTCAAAACCATTAACGTCTGGCAATCCGACATCCAAAATTAAAAGTGAGGGTTGATTTGCAGTAAAAGCTTGCAGCATTGGTTCTCCGCGTTCAAACCATTTGACTTCAAAGCCATCGGTTTGCAGTGCGTAGATTAAGGTTTCGGCAATACTGGCTTCGTCCTCGACAAGCCAGATGGTGGGTGCGGTCATAAATGTTCCATATAAAATCCCAGTCAATGCTGGGATTTTATACTGGTTTGAGTGATGTGAAGCCTGACTTTATCAAAATTGAGTGAGCAGTTTTGTGTGGTTTATGCGCACAAAACTAAAAAAGATACGCATCACATTTTCAAATCAAACTCCCGTAGTGGGGTGAGCGCAGCATCGTTGAAATTATGCTGTGGCGGCCTTTAGGTTTTCGATTTTAACTTTCCATTCTTTAGGGCCAGTGTCGTGTACCGAGACACCGTTGGCGTCGACTGCAACCGTTACCGGCATATCGACCACATCGAATTCATAAATCGCTTCCATACCCAAATCAGCAAAGCCGACCACACGCGCCGCCTTGATCGCTTTCGAGACCAAATATGCTGCACCACCAACCGCCATCAAGTAAGCGGCTTTGTGTTTTTTGATCGCTTCGATGCCGCTTGGGCCACGCTCTGATTTGCCGATCATGACTGTCAAGCCGGTTTGTGCGAGCATCATTTCGGTGAATTTATCCATACGTGTCGCTGTAGTTGGGCCGGCAGGGCCGACGACTTCGTCACGCACCGGATCGACTGGACCAACGTAGTAAATGGCACGATTGGTGAAGTCGACAGGTAATGCTTCACCTTTGGCGAGCATGTCGGCGATGCGTTTGTGCGCGGCATCGCGACCGGTGAACATTTTGCCGTTAAGTAATAAGGTTTGACCGGGTTGCCATGCGGCGACTTGTTCGCGGGTAAGGGTGTTTAAGTCAACACGTTGGCTTTTTTCAGTGTCGGGTTGCCAGCTGACATTTGGCCAAGTGTCGAGTGCCGGCGGCGTTAAAATTGCAGGGCCATCACCGTTCAATGTAAAGTGCGCATGACGCGTCGCGGCACAGTTGGGCACCATGCCAATTGGTAATGAGGCAGCGTGGGTTGGATAGTCGAGTATTTTAATATCGAGTACCGTGGTCAAGCCGCCGAGTCCTTGTGCACCAATGCCAAGGCTGTTAACTTTTTCGTACAGCTCTAAGCGCAATTCTTCAATGCGATTGTTGGCACCGCGTGCGAGAAGCTCGTGCATGTCGATCGGCTCCATGATGGCTTTCTTGGCAAGGTACATGGCTTTTTCGGGCGTACCACCAATACCAATCCCTAAAATACCCGGAGGACACCAACCCGCACCCATGGTCGGCACGGTTTTAACCACCCAGTCGACAATCGAGTCTGAAGGGTTGAGCATGACCATCTTGGATTTATTTTCCGAGCCACCGCCTTTAGCGGCAACGATGACATCGACGGTGTCGCCAGCGACCATTTCAATATGCACAACGGCGGGTGTATTGTCTTTGGTGTTGTTGCGTTTCCCGGCAGGATCAGCGAGTACCGACGCGCGCAAAACGTTGTCGGGATGAAGGTAGGCGCGACGCACACCTTCGTCGACCATCTCTTGTACAGTTAGCGTGGATTCCCAACGTACGTTCATACCGATTTTGAGAAAGACGACTGCAATACCCGTGTCTTGGCAAATCGGGCGGCGACCCTCTGCGCTCATACGACTGTTGGTCAAAATTTGCGCAATAGCATCTTTGGCAGCTGGTGAGGCTTCGCGCTCATAGGCTTTACCGAGGGCGTAAATATAATCCTCAGGATGATAGTACGAAATATATTGGAACGCATCGGCGATGGAGTCGATGAAATCGGCTTGTTTAATGAGGCTCATGTGGTGTATCCCCGTGAAGTTTAAATAAAATTGTTTTTAATGATTAACATATCATTTTTGGCGCAACAAGACCAATAGATTTTCTCGCTCCGCAATCCGCTCTCCGATCCAAACGATTTGCCAGTCGCGTTGGTCAAAAGTGATGGTTTGGTCGATCATCACTCGGTCTGATGCTTTAAGATTACGCTCATGTGTGATGATGTATGGGCAGGTGACGTTGTCAAATGTGGCATCGTTCGCCACAAAAGGGACGCGTGCGTAATAATAAATAGCGCCGCGAGCCGATTCAGATAGATCAACGGCGCGTACGCAACTGACTTTGGATGGGATGACCTGACTGAGTGATTTACCCATAGAGGCGTAGTTGCGTGTGTGGTCAAGCCAAGGCATGCCCAATGTTGCGAGTAAGGTCCATACCAGCACCAGACCACCCGATGAAAAAACGATGGATTTCCAGATGGCGCGAGACTCATAACGAGCACGCCAGAATAATAAGATGCCCCATGCGCCCGACACAATCACGGCAATAATGAATGGCCACCATTTGAAAATGGGCGTGAAATTAGGGGCGAGTTTATAAATATTGTGTGCCCATTGCGCTGGAAAACCGGTCCAACTGGCCAGCCACATCAGCCAGATACCGACAGCCAACAAGCTAAAGGTGATGACCGAAAACCAGTCAATGATGTTGGCGCGTCCGCGATTGAGTGTCGCAAGACCAAAAGGTGCCAAAATCAATAATGAAGGAACCAACATCAGCATCGATAAGTCAAAACGTTGACCTGTAATCAGCATGTGCAGTAACGGTGTTAATAAGGTCACCAAACCTAAAAACATCATCGGCTTGTGCCAATGCGTGCGCCATCGCCACAGACACCAAATACTCAACGGTGCAATCGGCCAAGTGAATACAAAAATATTGCGTGCAAAAAATTTAGCGTCACTAAGTGATAAAGGAGAAAAGCGTTGATGATTCAGCCACTCCAAAGCAAATGTTGGATTGTGACGAAATTGTAAGAGCCAAGCAGCAGGCAGGCCTAAGCCTAATGCGATGACGACTGGTGCGACATGCGCACTATTGTGGCGCCAATGCGTAAAAAATAGAATGCCTAAAGTTGCAAAGACAAAAAATACAAAAAGACTAAATGGCAAAGTTAGCCCCATACTTGCCATGCCAAAACCCCAAAGCCAGCGTGCGGTCGCTGGACGATTCAAACTACTCACGGTACCACACAGCCAAAGCATAAAGACCAATAATAACGTTGCACCTTCACTGGTGTCATGCGCGTTGGTTGCAATGCCATAGGTTGCAATAAAAAGCAAAACTGCGGAGTCGGCGAGCATGCGACTGTACTCACGTGCACTGGGTTCACCGCCGAATGCTAAGCGTTGAGGTTGCATTTCATCACGCTTACCCAGACGATAAACAGTGAGCCAGAGTAGGTAAATAGAGGCCGCGTCTTGAATCGCAATGGCGGTTTGTGCGGCGTTAAAAGGATCGGCAAACCCGCTGAGTAACTTAATACTCAGAGCGCCAATCCAATAAGGCAATGGACCTAATTCAGGTGTGTACAGTCCCGCAACATTGGGAAATAACCAATCGCTTAAACTACCTTGAGCCATGGTCAACATCGTCCCAAAGCTGGCGGCCTCTTGGCGCCAAACCCCTCGCCACGCCAAACCGGCGATGATGTAAAGCGCACTGATAAGAATCAAATAGCGAGCGGGCAAGCGAGCCACATCTTGTTGATTAAGGCGTAGTGGATTGGCAGTTTTAAAGGGCATAAGGTGTGGCTTTAGCGCGATGATGTGAGAGCAATCATTATGAAGTGAGTTGTAATTGCATTTACCCAAATCTCAGATGATTTTTCAAAACTCTTGGGTACTGAGTTTCAGACTATTTTGCGCAGCGATTTTAGATAAACAAACAGGCAGCGTTGAGCTGCCTGTTTGTCATTAATCAACGCGCTTTTATTCTGCTGCTTTAGCAGGTGTGCGTGAACCGTATTTGTTACGGAATTTCTCAACACGACCAGCAGTGTCGATGATTTTTTGTGTACCGGTGAAAAACGGATGAGATTCAGAGGAAGTCTCTAATTTAACCAATGGGTATTGCTTGCCTTCAAATTCAATGGTTTCGCGCGTGTTAACCGTTGAACGCGTGATGAATTTAAAGTCAATCGACATGTCGTGAAAAACGACTTCTCGGTATTCTGGGTGGATGCCAGGTTTCATGATTTATTCCTAAAGTTTAACGGCAGCCAATCGGGCGGCGAACCATTCGCCTCACAAACCTACCCAATCACACGCCAAAATAAAAAGCTGCCCATTATCGCACAATCATTGACTTTTGACAAGATTAACTTGTTTGTCAACTTAAGTGAACCAATAGGGTTTATTGTATAATTGAGAAATTATGTCTAATTATATTGAGCTTTGTTAATGACTTCGGATGCACCCGTAACACCTGTAAAAAACTACATCACACCCGCAGGTTTTGCACGGTTACGTGACGAATTGCTGCAGTTGATGAATGTGGAGCGGCCAGAGATTGTTCAGGTGGTCTCTTGGGCAGCGAAAAATGGTGATCGCTCAGAAAACGGTGACTATTTATACGGTAAAAAGCGTTTACGCGAAATTGATCGTCGCATGCGTTTTTTGACCAAGGCTTTAGAGAATGCTGTTGTCGTTGATCCTGTTGCCCAAAATCACGGTGATCAGATTTTTTTCGGTGCTACGGTGACTTATTGGCGTGAAAGTGATCAAAAAGAGTCGACTGTCAGTATTGTAG
>JBIKPB010000258.1:0-2636 GCA_044357705.1 Formosimonas sp.
AATGATCATCGTTTTTATGTAAATGAAAAGGCATCGAATTCGATGCCTTTTTGACCTTTGATTGTCTTAAAGCAAAAATATTAACTTTTGAGTCAATGAATTAAGAAATCTTGAATGTTCATTACCGCCATCATTATCTGTGTCATCGCATTGATTGGCAGCATTATCATGTTTCTTGAGGGTATTATTGTCATGCTCAGTAAGAATAAAATTTGTCAAGGTTTTTATTATCTGGCTGGGGCAGGGTTGCTGTTATTCATCACGGCGATCATGGGCTTGCTGGTGTTGCATGCTTTATCAACGACGTAACTTATTATAAAAAGTGATGCTAATTTATCAATTAGCATGCGCGTTAACGGATTAAACGAAGGTATAATCCGCAGGAAATTATACCCAAATACATTGTTTGATTAACGATTGGAAAATATATGAATTTAAGAAATACAGGACAAGTCATGCTCAAAGAGTTTTGGGGCGCATGGCTAATTACCTTCATTGCATTGGCTGTTGCTTATTATGTGGGGGGGTGGGCAGGACTCGCAGCAGCATTGATTTTGTCTTTATTTGAAATTTCGATCTCGTTTGACAATGCTGTCGTCAACGCGATTGTGCTTAAAAAGCAAAGTGCAGCGTTTCGTAACGCCTTTTTAACCATAGGTTTTTTGATTGGTGTAGTGGGTATGCGTTTGCTACTGCCTTTACTCATTGTTTCATTGACCACGGGCATGGGCTTTACCGAAGTGTATGACATGGCCGTCAACGAGCCTGACAAATACAGCGAACAACTGCATCACCATCACGCTGAAGTCATGTTGTTTGGTGGGGGATTCTTGATGATGGTCGCATTAACTTGGTTATTCGACCATGAGCGTGATATTCATTGGTTAGGTGGTTTTGAGCGTCGTCTGTCACAAATGGGTCATTTGTCTATGATTGCTGCAGGCGTCTCTTTGGCTCTGGCGTTGTTTGTGGTGTTTAACTTACCACCTGAAAAACAATATGCAGGTTTGCTTGCTGGTGTTCTTGGTGTGACGATTTATATTTTTGTTGGTGGTTTGGGCGATGTTTTGGGGTATGAAACAGCAGAAGAAGCTGGCGACATGGTTAAAAAAGGTATGGCCGCCGCAATCAGTACATTTTTGTTCCTCGAAGTGCGTGACGCCTCATTCAGCTTCGATGGGGTGATTGGCGCTTTCGCAATCAGCAGTAATATTTTTATCATCATGCTCGGCTTAGGCGTCGGTGCACAGTGGGTTCGTTCAATGACAATTTTCTTTGTCAAACGCGATACGTTGAGCGAATACGTCTATCTCGAACACGGTGCGCATTGGGCAATTTTAGCCTTGGCTCTCTTGATGTATGCCAGTGCTTTGCATGAAATTCCAGAAGTCATAACTGGTTTGATCGGTTTGCTGTTGATTGGTGGATCATTGGTTTCATCTGTGCGTGCACGCAACAAAATGATGGCCGAAAAACAGGCTGCCAATGAAGTACGGTAATGGCGATAAATTTTCGAGACTAAGGCTTGCCTTTTTTTAGAAAGCCCTCTATAATCGCTTTTCTTCGGAGTGTAGCGCAGCCCGGTAGCGCACCTGGTTTGGGACCAGGGGGTCCAAGGTTCGAATCCTTGTACTCCGACCATATTTTTAAGCCTTTCAGTAATCTGCCCGTAGCTCAGTTGGATAGAGCATCAGCCTTCTAAGCTGAGGGTCACAGGTTCGATTCCTGTCGGGCAGGCCATTATGGCCACATCTTCAACGGTGGCTGTAGCTCAGTTGGTAGAGTCCAGGATTGTGATTCCTGTTGTCGCGGGTTCGAGCCCCGTCAGCCACCCCAATTAAATAATCAGTAATACCCAAGGTTAACAAATAACCCGCATAAACATTAAGTTTGGCGGGTTTTTTGTTGTTTATGGGTAACGTTGGTAAACGTCAGTATCAAATAAAATTGTGTATCAAGTTGTGTATCAGATTAGTGGAATGCTACCTTTTATCAGGACATTCTAAGCTGCCTTAGAATCAAGATTTTGAAAGTATAAACGCTCCTTTTGGTTGGGTGGTAGATAGTCATTAAAAGAATGCGGTCGACGCTCATTATAAAAAGCCTCGATGAACTGAAACACAGCAGTTTTAGCCAATTCAAGTGAGCCAAACATGCGATAGGCACAGGTGTTTTAAGGGTTTTAAAAAAGCTCTCAGCCACCGCATTGTCATAACAACAGCCCTTAGCACTCATACTTTGAGCCGTACGTGTCAACGCCAATTGCAAGCGAAACTCATGTGCCGCGTATTGACTGCCATGGTCAGAGTGAAACACTACGCCTTGTGGACGACCTCGATGCTGCATCGCCATATCAAACGCACTGCGCACTAAAGCCGTTTTCATATCCGTATCCATCGCCCAGCCAACAACTTTACGGGCATACAAATCAATCACTGTCGCCAAATACATCCAGCGGTGTTGCACACGGATGTAGGTAATATCGCCGACCCAAACTTGGTTGGCTTCATTGACGTAAAAGTCCTGTTGCAAGAGATTGGTGCTGTAACCCAATGAATGCTTGCTGTTGGTGGTGTAACACTTGCGTTTGAATTGCCGTCCCATCAACCCTAAAACACGCATTTGTCGACGCACAC
>JBIKPB010000259.1:0-2620 GCA_044357705.1 Formosimonas sp.
CCGCACTATTAGCAGTACTAACACCTGTTGAAGTTCCTGTACTCAATGAGGCTACAGAGCTTCTAATCGAGCTTAATCCAGTTGATGTCGAGGTTGACAATGAAACGACATAAATGCGAGTGTTGTTCACATAATTAACACAAGTATTAGTAGCACTGTACATGGAGCCACCCGCTCCAGCCGTACAAGCTGCTTCTGGTAATACTTGTGCTTGTACATTGTTAAAGGCTGTTAATCCTAAGTTTGCCGAGGCTACGATGGCTCCAGTGAAGACAATCGCACCGAAAATGCCTAAACAACCAAGCTCTTGTGGCTTTTTACCTTGAGTATTGGTAATTTCACTAACAGCCACCCAAGTATTCGTTTGTTCATTATAAATACTGCGATAAAGCTTGTTCATAAAGCCTCTTATCATCAACTTGGACTTCCATCCTGATCAATCGTAAAAAATATAGAAAAATATTTTAGCACGCACCTAACTTTATACGACACAGGCTCTATATTCCTACAAAAATGACTCAATGATTCAGAAAAAGCAAATGAATTGATCGTTTATGACGTAAAAACAACACTCTATACTTACGATATGCAAATTATATTGATCGGTACATCAAACTCATTGACTTCAAAGTCACATTTCAAATGAGCATAAGACACGCCAATGGTGAACGGACTATGTGAAGACTTTTTTAACATTGCTAAGGTGCGGTCATAAAACCCACCCCCATACCCTAACCTGTAGTTTTTTTCATTAAAACCCAAACATGGAATAACAATGATATCCGGTGTCACTTGTTTCGACTCATCCCAACTGGGCTCAAGAATTCCAAAAACACCTGTAACCAAAGAGCCTGGTGTATAAGGCATAAATTTTAAGGGTGTATTTTTTTCCACCACAACAGGTAATGCCACAATATAACCCTCGTCAATTAACTGCTGAAACAACGTCGTTAAATCAGGCTCACCTTTAATTGGTGAATAAATTGCAATCACTTTCTTTTGGCTCAAAGCACCCGAGGTATTACTATTTTTAAATGCAGTATGAATCAAACAATATACTTTTTCACAAAGAACAGCATCGCGCTTTTTTTTGTCTGCGGGGCTAATCGCCTGCCGCTCTGTTAATAATTGGGCACGCAACACTCGTTTATCCTTGTTTATCGGTACAATACCCATATTATTCACCTCATCGTTTTGTATAGGACTATTCATGTCTCAGCTCTCTAATCAATTTCCTAAAATCCGTGCCAGCAGCTTAGCGATCGTCGTTTCAGGCCTTTTGACCAGCACCACGATTTTTGCAAAAGACACTATTTATACCGCTGCGCCAGTAATTACGTCAGTTGCTGACCATCCACAAGATGCGGTTTTTGCACAATTGCGCTCTGCCGCAGCCAATAACGATGTCGCACGAGCAGCTCAACTGGCGGATCAATTGTCAAGCTACCCACTGCAATCTTACGTCGCCTATTATCGCTTAAAACCACAACTTTACAATACAGATAAAACCCCGAACGTCAACGCGCCAGATGAGCAAATCAAGCAATTCATGAATACTTATGCCGGTGACGCCTTGGCTGATCGCATGCGCAATGACTACGCTTTGGTCTTGGGCGCGCGGCAAGACTGGAGCAATTTTCGCACCCAATACGCTCAGTTTGTCCTTAAAGATGACATTCAGCTCAAGTGTTATGAGTTAATGGCCAACGCTGCCGATGGGCAAAATGTCGTCAATGCTGCTATGACTTTATTGAGCGAAAGTAAATTTGCCAACGCAAAAGCATGTCAACAGCTACTCACCACATTGGCGCGCAACGGTCAGCTTAAAGATGAGCATATTAATTACTTCGCGGCGCTTTCCGCTTATGGCAGTGGCGCACAAGGTCAAGCTTTGGCAAGTTTTGCCTCTAACAGCAGCGGCGCAGCACGCATGGCCAGCTTAATTAGCCAATCTAACAATGACAAAGGCAGTCTTGCCAATGCGATTTCAGGCAGTGGCTTGAGTGGTCAACAAGGCGCTTTAGCTAACGCTTATTATGGTTACAGTGCTGCACGTCGTGCCGGCTCTGAAGCTGCTGGATTCTATCGCAATGCTTACCAACAATATTCAAACCTCAAATTACCCGATGATGTGCTCGGCTGGCAAGCTCGCGCAGGTATGCGTGTCAACGACTGGGCTTTGGTCGGACAAGCCATTGATAAAATGAGCGCCGGCGAGAAAAATACACCGATTTGGCAATATTGGCGTGCCCGCGCTTATGCGACACAAGGTGACTCAAATTCAGCCCGCTCATTGTATGAGTCAGCAGCACAAGCCTTTGACTTTTATGGCATCTTATCCCGCGAAGCGTTAGGGCAAAAAGTCACATTACCCGCGGAGGCCGCCGCCACAACCGAAGCAGAGGTTCGTGCAGCACGTGACGTAGCTGGATTCGAGCGCGCGCGTAAGTTCCAAGCCATGGACATGACGCTCGAATACAACCGCGAGTGGAATTTCCCGTTGCGCGCCATGAATGACCGTCAACTGTTCGCCGCAGCTGAGTACGCTCGCCGGATCGGCTTCCTCGATCGCATGATCAATACTTCTGAACGTACCAAATCCGAGTTTAACTTCCGCCAG
>JBIKPB010000044.1:0-9369 GCA_044357705.1 Formosimonas sp.
GTTCCATATGGCTTAAGTGAGGTCTTTTCATGGCAACTTTCGATTTGGTGATTGAAGTCAACCATGTGATGCCTCACTTGGCCTTTTTCAATCTGCGAAAATTGCTATTCGTACTTTAATTCACCGAGCTTTCATAATAATGAGGGTGTGTGAGCTGGCGATGTGTGTGACGTGAAGTCGGGGTGAAGTGTAATCATTGGGTTGTCGCGTTTGCCGTAAGTGATCAATGTTAAAATGACAGCTTATCTTTTTCGATCATTCAAGCACAGGGATTTTCATGCTCACACGCACACAATATTTGGTTAAAGAGCACATCGGTTTACTCAAGTTACAAAGTGTTTACGACATCATTGATCCGATGACTCAGCAAAAAATAGGGCAAGCACAAGAAAAAAGACCCCTTTGGTCATTGCTCTTGGGTATGGTCGTTGGCGCACAAGCCGTGCCGACGAAAATTGAATTGATTGCTGAGGGCGAGACGACACCTGTGGCGACGATCAGCAGAGGCTTTACTTTTTTGCGCAGTAAAATCAATGTGATCAATGCACAAGGTCAAGTGACCGGTTATTTTAAATCTAAATTATTGACGATCAATGGCGGCTTCGGTGTTTACGACACGCACGATCAGCAAATTGCCGAAGTCAAAGGCAGTTGGAAAAGCTGGGATTTTAAATTCATCGACGCACAAAATAATGAGTTGGGTGTCGTCAGTAAAAAATGGATGGGCTTTGGCAAGGAGCTCTTTACCAGTGCAGACAACTACATGGTGTCGCTCAATGATTCAAAACACAGCATGATGCTCTTGTTGGCCGCATTGGCACTGGATACGGTTTTTGCTGAGCAAGACTAAACTTGATTCTTCGTGATAAAAAAATCCCCAAACGACTCGTTTGGGGATTTTTATCGTGTATGCAGTTAAATTAAGCTGGACCAATGCCTTTGGTTTGCCCGCTGTCTACAGCACCTTTGGCGGTAACGCCAACGCTTGCTGCAAAATCCAACATGCGATCAATCGGCAGTTTGGCGCGTGCACGAATGGCCTCGTCAATATGAATTTCGTTGTAGCCCGTACCGATTTTTTGCAGGACCTCCAATGTATTGCGTAAGCCATTCATCGCCATCCAAGGACAATGTGCACAGCTTTTACACGTTGCCGAGTTGCCCGCAGTGGGTGCTTCGATGAAGATTTTGTTGGGGTTTTGCTGGCGTAATTTATGCATCATGCCATTGTCGGTGGCCACGATGAATTCGGGCGCATCGAAGTCGCGCGCCGCTTTGAGAATGGCAGAAGTTGAACCAACAGCATCGGCAAGTTGAACAACCGATTCCGGTGACTCAGGATGTACCAAGACTTTAGCGAGCGGATGTTGCTTTTTGAGCTCTGCAAGTTCAAGGGTTTTGAATTCATCATGCACGATGCAAGCACCTTGCCACATCACCATATCCGCGCCCGTTTCACGCTGAATATAATTACCCAAATGGCGATCAGGTGCCCATAGGATTTTTTTGCCTTCTGCTTTTAAATGCGCTACGATTTTGAGGGCAATGCTGGAGGTAACCATCCAGTCGGCACGCGCTTTGACGGCGGCTGAAGTATTGGCGTAAACCACAACCGTGCGGTCGGGATGCTCATCACAAAACTTTGAAAACTCATCCGCCGGACAGCCCAAATCGAGCGAGCAATTGGCATCCATTTCGGGTACCAGTACGCGTTTTTCTGGGCTGAGTATTTTTGCTGACTCGCCCATAAATCGGACGCCTGCTACGACCAAAGTCTGTGCGGCATGATCACGACCAAAACGTGCCATTTCTAACGAGTCCGAAACCAAACCGCCGGTTTCTTCCGCCAAATCTTGCAGGTCGGGATGCACGTAGTAATGGGAAACCAGTACAGCATTTTTTTCGATCAAAAGTGCCTTGATTTGTGCTTTGAGGTCTTCCCGCTCCAGCTGACTCGGTTCAGCAGGAATCTTCGCCCAAACTTGTTCAGTCGAGCAGATATTAAACGACGACGGTTTTTCGTATTCGACGGCAATGCGATGTGTGGTGTTCATGATATTGGATTTTAATGGTAGGGTTTGAATGCTTGAAAATCGTGCCCAAATCTAAAACGGAAAACAGGTTTTGCTGAATTGATGGACTTTATTTGATTGCATCAATGCGTTTCATGCGCATCGAAAAATCAATCGCGCGAATGTGTTTGGTCAAGCTACCGCTGGAAATGCGATCGACGCCTAATTCGGCATAACTCGCGACGTTATCCAATGTGACATTGCCCGATACTTCCAAGTCAGCAGCGCCATTGTTAAACGTCATATTCATTGCCACGGCTTCACGAATCATGTCATGGCTCATATTGTCGAGCAAAATCATCGTGGCACCGGCACTCAAGGCTTCGTGCAATTGATCCAAACGCTCGACTTCAATCATCACAAATGCATCTGCTGCATAAGGGTTTTTTTCGGTTGCGGCATTTTTGATGGCTTCGGCCTGAGCCAAAACAGCCGTCACACCGCCCGCCGTGGCAATGTGGTTTTCTTTGATCAAGATCCCGTCATACAATGCAAAGCGATGATTGATACCGCCGCCCACGGTCACGGCGTATTTTTGCGCAACACGTAAACCGGGAATGGTTTTGCGAGAGTCCACCATTTTGGTGGGGGTGTGCGCAATCGCCTCGGCATAGCGTCGCGTTGTGGTTGCAGTGCCTGATAACAACTGCAAGAAATTTAAAGCCGTGCGTTCGGCGGTCAACAATTCGCGTGCATTGCCGACAATGGTGACAATCGTCTGATGCTCCGCCATTTGTTCGCCATCATTAACGTGCCATTCCAGCGTTGCTGTAGGGGCAACTTGCTTGAATGTTTCGTTAAACCACGCTTGACCACAAACAATTGCAACTTCGCGACTGATTACGGTCGCTTGGGCAACGGCATCTGCGGGCACGAGTTGTGCCGTCAAATCACCCGCACCGACATCTTCAAGCAACGCGGCATGTACATCATCAATGATGGGGGTATTTAAACGACTTTTGAGAAGTGATGTGTGCATAGTGATTGAATTGTTTAATTAGGTGCGAATGTTGCCATCGCCAAATACGATATATTTGAGGCTGGTTAAGCCTTCCAAACCGACGGGGCCGCGGGCGTGTAGCTTATCGTTGGAAATGCCTATTTCTGCACCTAAACCGTATTCAAAGCCGTCGGCAAAGCGGGTCGAGGTATTGACCATCACAGAGGATGAGTCGACTTCACGCAAGAATTTTTGTGTGGTGCTGTAATTTTCGGTCACGATGGCGTCGGTGTGGGCGGAGCCATAGTGATTGATGTGCTCAATCGCTGCATTCACGTCATTGACAATTTTGATCGACAAAATCGGCGCTAGGTATTCGGTGCTCCAGTCTTTCTCTGTCGCATCGACTAAATCACTCAAACCTGCGTGTTCTAAAATCATGCGTACAGCTGCATCAACACGCAATTCAACGTTTTTATCTTGATAGACTTTGCACATCGGTGGTAAAAATTCGGCAGCAATGTCAGTATGCACCAGCAATGTTTCCATCGTGTTGCAGGGTGCATAGCGTTGAGTTTTAGCGTTGTCGCAGACTTTGATCGCTTTGTCAAGGTCAGCTGCGACATCGACAAATGTATGACAAATACCATCTAAATGCTTGATCATCGGTACACGTGCATCGTTCATCAAACGCTCAATCAACGACTTACCACCACGTGGCACGATGACATCAACGTATTCGGTCATCGTAATCAGCTCACCAACTGCTTCGCGATCAGGTGTATTGACGACTTGTACCGCTTCAGCCGGTAAGCCTGCTTGTGCCAAACCTTGCTGCACAATCGCTGCCAAAGCTTGATTAGAATGCAATGCTTCGGAGCCGCCGCGCAAGATTGTGGCGTTCCCCGATTTGATGCACAATGCTGCGGCGTCAATCGTTACGTTTGGGCGTGACTCATAGATGATGCCGATCACCCCCAGTGGTACGCGCATTTGTCCGACGTTGATACCCGACGGTAATGGTTTGAAGTTGGACATTTGCCCGATGGGATCTGCCAGTTCAGCCACTTGACGCAAGCCGGCGACCATCGTCGTGATGACTTTATCCGACAAGGTCAAACGGTCGATAAAAGCAGCATCTAAACCTTTTGCCGTTGCCGAAACGATGTCTTTGGCATTCGCTTCTTTAAGTGCATCAATGGATGAAGCAATTAAATCCGCCATTGTGTTGAGCACGGTATTTTTAGTTGCGGTGCTTGCGCCTGCCATAGCACGAGACGCTGAGCGTGCAGTGCGTCCTAATTCTTGCATGTAGGTTTTTACGTCGGTCATAACGATTCAGTCTTGTGTTTGGGCTTATTTAGCGGCGACGGCCATGCTGTATAACTCGTCTTTCAGCTTCGCACGCTGTTGTTTGAGTGTATGTAATGTGGTGTCGTTGATGGCTTTGAGGCCTTCTTCGTCTTTGGTGATCTGTTTGTCCAATTCATCATGCTCAGCCAAAAGTTTAGTGAAATGTGCATCGTTGGCTTTGAGGGTGCTGACGGCTTCAGTCAGTTCTGGAAATTCAACCGTGAGTGCGTGCGAGAGGAGTGTGGATTGCATGGTTTTTTCCTTTGAAGGTTTGTAAAATTACGAGCCGATTATGGCATATTTTTTGGGGTACTGCTTTACACAAGTGCCACGGTCGATTAAGTGCGTTTACCGATACGTAGGGCGATTTGACTACTCAATTGTAAGGTAGATTCCCACACATCGCCTTTACTCAAACCTTTGGCCAAACGATCCAGCTCCGCAGTACGGGCAAGGGCGTTTTTGAGGAACGGTAGTGTGAGTGCATTAACGGCGGTCGGCATGACTTTTTCACGCGCACCCCAGACGCGTTTTTCACGCATCAGATGGTGAATGTTGCCACCGTTTTGTACCTCGACTTTAAGCGCGGTCAATGTGCGAACGTCTTCGGTCAATGCCCAAAGTACCAGTACAATCGATTCGCCTTCAGCGCGCAAGCCTTCAAGCATGCGACATACGCGTGCCACATCACCAGCCAATAACGCTTCAGACAGTGAGAACACATCGTAACGAGCGACGTTAAAGACGCTTTTGTGAATGTCATCATCCGACAATGCACCTGCTGGAAACAACAAGGCGAGTTTTTGAATCTCTTGATGTGCAGCAATTAAATTACCCTCAAACTGTTGCGCCATAAGTTGCAACGCTGCGGGTGAGGCGGATTGATTGTTTTTTTTGAGGCGCTCGGCGATGAAGCGAGGCAGTTGGGGCAGGGCAATGGTATTGATGTCGATGACTTCAGCATGGTTTTGTAAGGCTTTAAACCAGACCGAGCTTTTGGCAGCTTTGTCCAATCGCGGCAATGTCAGTATGATGCAAACGTCATCCGATAAATTCGCACACATCGCTTTGAGTGCATCGCCACCATCTTTGCCCGGTTTGCCTGAGGGTAGGCGCAATTCAATGATTTTTTTATCACCAAATAAAGACAAGCTTTGTTGTGCATCTCGAAGGTACGCCCAATTGAATCGTCCCTCAACATCCAAAACCTCGCGCTCGCTGAATCCTTGCGCGCGCGCAGAAGCGCGCCAAGCATCGACGGCTTCCTGCACCAATAACGTTTCGTCACTGCAAATGACGGTCAGCGGTTTCATCATTTTTGAGCATTAAGTTTAATTGCGCGCAAGCGGTATTGAATCTGATTCGCCAACTCTGCATCCATGGTGCCGTACAAACGTGACAGCTCAAGATCGATACCGGTGTCATAACCGTTACCGGTCGACAATGTACGGCTGATGCTTAAAGTCACCGGTTTGATCAACTGGTCTTTATTGGCAGCATAAGCTTGGATCGTCACATTGCTGTACAAACGATATTCGTTCACACGACCTTGCGAGTCTTTGACAGATACATTTTTAGAGTGTTGTACTTCACCCAGCTCGACAATGACTTCAGCTGGCGCAGGTGCTTGGATCATGATGACTTGACCACGCATGACATCGGCTAAAGTTCGTGCCAATACTGTTTTATTTTCACCGACAATCGATAAAGTTTTAAACGTCATCGGGATTGAACCAGGAGAGCCACGCAGATGAAAGCCACAGGCAGTGACCAGTAAAACAGAGCAAACGAGCAATGAGCGATATAAATGGCGGATCATTTTGTGTCCTTTAAACGGATTGAGCGTGACATCACACCACGATGTTGATGAGTTTATTCGGCACCACGATGAATTTCTTGATCGGTTTGCCTTCCATGAATTTTTGCACGTGCGCGAGTTCGAGTGCGAGCGTTTGCAAAGTGGGGTTGTCCGCGGTTTTAGGCGCGGTCAATTGGTCACGCAGTTTGCCGTTGACTTGCACCATGTAGGTGATGTCATTGCGTTCAAGTGCAGACTCATCGACATTCGCCCACGGCGCATCAATCAATTCGCCACAACTTTGCACATAACCCAACTCGTTCCACAAATGCGTCGCAATGTGCGGCACGATGGGGTAGAGCACGCGCAACAAGACCGAAATTGCTTCGGGCAAAGCTTTGCCCAATGCTGTCACATCGGTTTTGCAGACGTTTTCCAGCTCATTGAGTAACTTCATTGCGCCCGACGCGACGGTGTTGTATTGCAAACGGTCGTAGTCGAAGTTGATTTGCTTCAGCAAAGTATGCACGGCAAAGCGCAAATCTTTCGCGGCGGTGCTTGGTGTGAGCTCGCCATCTTTTTGCGCCAAAACCGCATCTTTGTGACTCAAGCAAAAATTCCAAACACGCTTGAGGAAGCGATGTGAGCCTTCGACGCCTGAGTCTGACCATTCTAAGGTTTGTTCGGGTGGCGCGGCAAACATGGTGAATAAACGCGCTGTGTCTGCGCCGTATTGTTCGATCAATGATTGCGGGTCGATGCCGTTGTTTTTGGACTTCGCCATTTTTTCAGTGCCACCGATGTGCACCATTTCGCCATCGGCAATCAAATTGGCTGCAACAGGGCGGCCTTTATCGTCGGTGGTTACTTCAACGTCGGCAGGGTTAAACCATTTTTTTTGCCCGTTGTCTTTCTCGCGGTAGTAGGTTTCGTTCAACACCATACCTTGCGTGAGCAGGTTTTTAAACGGTTCGTTGAATTTAACCAAACCCATGTCGCGCATGACCTTCGTCCAAAAACGTGCGTAGAGCAGATGCAAAATCGCGTGCTCAATGCCACCGATGTATTGATCCATCGGCATCCAGTAGTCATTACGTGCGTCGACCATCGCATTGGCGTTTGGCGACGTATAGCGCATGTAGTACCACGACGAGTCGATGAATGTATCCATTGTGTCGGTCTCGCGGCGGGCGGCTTTGCCGCAACTCGGACAAGCAACATTGACAAAATCCTCGCGTTTGTTGAGCGGATTGCCCGAACCATCAGGAATGCAATCGGTTGGCAAAACGACGGGTAAATCCTGCTCGGGCACAGGCACAACGCCACATGAATCGCAGTGAATCAACGGAATCGGCGTGCCCCAATAGCGTTGGCGGCTAATGCCCCAGTCGCGCAAGCGGTAGGTGGTTTTGAGCTCGCCTAAGTTTTTGGCGGCTAAATCGGCGGCGATTGTTTGCACTGCGTCTTTAAAGTTCAAACCGTCATACGCGCCGCTATTGATGGCAACGCCATGCTCTTTATCGGCATACCAATCTTGCCACGCCGTTGCATCAAACGTTTTATCCGCAACGCTGACCACTTGTTTAATCGGCAATTGATATTTCAGCGCAAACGCAAAATCGCGCTCGTCATGCGCAGGTACGCCCATCACCGCGCCATCGCCATAGCTCATGAGCACATAGTTACCAACCCACACGTCAATCGTCTCACCCGTCAACGGATGAACGACTTGCAAGCCCGTGTTCATGCCTTCTTTTTCCATCGTTGCCATGTCGGCTTCCATCACGCTACCGAGTTTGCATTTTTCGATAAAGGCTTTGAGCGCGGGATTGGACTCAGCGGCAAAAGTCGCCAATGGATGCTCCGCCGCCACCGCGCAAAACGTCACGCCCATAATCGTATCGGCGCGCGTGGTGAACACATACATTTTGCCGTCTTGAATCAATTCGCCATTGCCATCGGTGATGTTGTGCGTAAATGCAAAACGCACGCCGACGCTTTTACCAATCCAATTCTCCTGCATTAGCTTCACGCGCGACGGCCAACCGAGCTCGTCCAAATCGTTGAGCAACTCTTCCGCGTAATCCGTAATCGCCAAGTAATACCCGGGAATTTCGCGCTTCTCAACCAACGCACCCGAACGCCAACCGCGCCCATCAATCACTTGCTCATTCGCCAAAACCGTTTGGTCAATCGGATCCCAATTCACCACTTGCGTTTTGCGGTACGCCACGCCTTTTTCCAGCATTTTGAGGAAAAACCACTGATTCCACTTGTAATAATCCGCGTCACACGTGGCAAATTCGCGTGACCAATCAATCGCCAACCCCATCGCCTGCATTTGGGTTTTCATATACGCGATATTGTCGTATGTCCACTGCGCAGGTGGTACTTTATTGTTCAACGCCGCATTTTCGGCAGGCATACCAAATGCATCCCAACCCATCGGCATCAATACGTTATAGCCCTTCATGCGCAACTGCCGCGCCATTACATCGTTAATCGTGTAATTGCGCACATGCCCCATGTGCAGCTTACCCGAAGGGTAGGGCAGCATCGAGCAGGCATAAAATTTAGGCTTATCGTTGTTTTCACTAACGGTATAAACGTCAGCCGCCGTCCAAGCAGATTGGATGGCGATTTCGAGTGCGCGGGGTTGATAAACGGGGAGGGAAACAGTGGAATTCGGATTCATAAACGACTATTCAAAAACGATTAAAGTAGGCTGTGAAGCAAAGCCGCATTATAACGGTTTATGGCTTAAATAGGCGGCTCTGATAAGGCTAATCGTTTGTGAATCAGTAGGCTTTAGATTATTAATGCCCGCCGTCTGTATGGCAAGGGCAGAGGGAAGTTGGGGGGGAGTATTTAAATTTTCGCGCTTAAACATCATGTACTCAGACAACATCCACATGAAACCACTCCAGTGCTTGGTGGGGTTGCTGGCTTTTGAGTTGTTTTTCGTAACCAGCTACTTCTTTTTACCACTGCCCAGGGTCTAAGCTCAAGCTCGCGCGCGCTCAATCCGCACGGGGCGGTCATCGTAGCTGTGTGCCAAATACTTTTTTACACTGAAAATCACCTCTGGGTTAATCGCTGTGCCTTCGGCAATTTTTTGCCCCAGTATGTTTAACTGATTGTGGATGGCATTTTGTCTGGTCTCATCCAGTACCCGCGCACGCTCGGTGTAAGAGTCCAATATCAGA
>JBIKPB010000261.1:0-2613 GCA_044357705.1 Formosimonas sp.
GTCCGTGCGCGACGGTTGTTTGCGTACATCTTGAGTTTTATTTTTGTTTTGCGAGCGCACGCCAGCTCGATATAAACGCTGTCCGACGCGGGCTTTGTGTGCTACGGACTTCTCATCTTGCCAACCCCACTGTGCGGGCAACTCAGAATCGTTTTCAACAGCAGTTTGTGCTGGGCGTGATTCACGCGCTTTTTTTGGCTCACGTTTTTCACTAGATTCGCGTTGTGGTCGGACTTCGGCTGTGGTTGCAGTCGTGGCCTCACGACGCTTGCGCAAACCATGCGGGCCACGCAGTAAAGTACTCTTTTTCTTAGCGGGTACGCCCGCTTCGTTATGATTTGGGGGCGTATTATGTTCGTCGTTCATGTTTATTCTTTATTAGGTTTGGACATTTCATCCAGTTCGACTGGATGGGTTTCAATACCATCCAATGCAGTTAAATCCTGTTGCTCGTTTTCATCCATATTATCATCGTCGAGCATTTCAATCTCATCTGTTGCAACATGGACAGTTACTGTCGAATCTTCAACTAACTCAGCGACATTTTCGGTCATGCCATTGAGACCGGGTAAATCAAGTGTTGAAGTTTCAGGTGCCGACTCAGAATCAGGCGTCACCAGTGCCGGTAAGTCGCGTACATGTGCCAGTCCCAAATCATCTAAAAACTGCTTGGTTGTGGCGAATAAAGTTGGGCGGCCGACGACTTCGCGATGACCGACTGCATCAATCCAACCACGCTCTTCCAAAGTTTTAATGATTTGTGACGACACCGTCACACCGCGAATGTCTTCGATATCGCCACGTGTGACAGGTTGACGATAGGCAATAATCGCTAAAGTTTCCATTACTGCACGTGAATAAGTAGCGGGTTTTTCAGCACGCATTCGATCGACATAAGGTGTTAAATCGGGCGCACTTTGAAAGCGCCAACCGGTTGCGACCGTTACCAAACGTACGGCACGCGGTAACCACTCGGTCGTGATTTCTTCCAGCAAACTACGCAACTCATCGTTGCTGATGTCCATATCCAGCGCAGACTTGATTTGCGCCAAGCCCATAGGTGCGTCATTGCATAAAATCAACGCTTCAATGATGCGTTTTAATTCGGTAGGATTCATAGGTGTAAGGCTTAGTGCCTGATACAACAAAGCCCAAGCATTAGCGCTGGGTTTGAAAATAGATACGTAGAAACTCAAGTATCCGCTTTTTTATTATGCTGCAGATTACTCGAGGGTTTGCAAAACAAGTTGAGCATTCTATCGCATTTACAGCCAATTGTAAATATCATTGCAAATACATTGAGTTAGGTGATTAGGGTTTTTGCCAACCACCGCCCAAAGCTTTATACAAATTTACAGTCGCATTCAAGTTGCTCAACTCAGTGTTGATTAAGCTGAGTTGACCCGCATATGCACTGCGCTGTGTGTCCAAAACGTCTAGATAAGCCGAATAACCTGCGTTATAGCGCAAGTTAACCAAGCGCAATGCTTCTTGCGTTGCATTCACTTGATCACGTTGCGATCTCAGCTGCATGCGGGTGCTGTCAACGGTACGCAAACTGTCCAAAACATCTTTAAAGCCAGACTGAATGGCTTTTTCATAAGCAGCCAAAGCCGAGCGTTGGCGTGCATTGGCCGAGCTGACATTGGCTTGAGTCGCACCAAAATTGAAAATTGGCGCAGCGAGACTGCCAACAAAAGACCACGTCGCAGCCGGACCTGTAAATAAATTAGCCAACGACAAACTTTGCGAACCAAGATTTCCGGTCAAACCGATACTTGGAAAATACGCAGCGCGTGCCTCACCAATACGTGCATTTGCGGCAACCAACTGCTGCTCTGCTTGCGCGATATCAGGACGGCGTAGCAGTAAATCCGATGGTACACCTTCGGGGATATTGCTGGGCACACTCATTGCATTCAACGATGAACCGCGTGGATGTTGGTTTAAAAACTCACGTGGAGATTGACCGAGTAAAACGCTGAGCGCCGTCTCAGTGGTTTTCAAAGCTAAAGCCTGTTGCTCCGCTGAGAGCTGCGCTGAAGACAACTCGGCTTGTGCTTGAGATACCTCCAACATCGAAAGTACCCCCCCTTGAAAACGCTTGGTTTGGATATCAAGTGTTTCTTCCCGAGTACGACGTGTATCTTGACTTAACTTTAAACTCGCATCCAACGCGCGCATTTGAAAGTAGGTTTGTGCCACTTGAGCAGCCAATGACAAACGCACCGCATCTGCGTTAAATGAACTGGCTAAATAGGTCGCGCGTGCTGCTTCATTGCTACGGCGCAACTTACCCCATAAATCCAACTCCCACGAAACGCTTGCACCCACTGTATATGCCTCACCCAATCTACCCGTATTGGTCTCTTGAGAAGTTTGCCCTCTCGTACCGTTACCCGTCGCATTGATTTGTGGCAACAGTGCGCTACGCGCCACTCGTGCTTGTGCGGCAGCGTCATCCATTTGTGCTACGGCAACTGCTAAATCGTTGTTGTAACTCAATGCCTGCTCAACCATAGCATTCAGGACTGGATCGTTGTAATTGAGCCACCATTTCGGCTCAACTCGTAAAACATCTTCTGGTAAAACTGCCATTTTTTCTTGAAAGCG
>JBIKPB010000262.1:0-2597 GCA_044357705.1 Formosimonas sp.
CATCGTGCGGGCGCGTTTGGCGGCGGAGAAGCCGAGTAAGACTGGGGTGTCATTGACTTTGGCAAAGCTGACCCACTCGGTCCAGCGGCCTTTTTCGGTGTGCAGATACTCATGCCAGTCAAATGATTTGTCCCAAAACACTTTGTCAAAGCGTAAAAAATGCTTGTTCAATAAACCCATACCGAGTTGTGCAATCGCGTCGCGTTTATCGTCGGGTACGGTGGGGGTGAATTGCACCACGTTTTTTTTCAGCACACCCAGCGGCAAGGTGACAATCACGTGTGTGCCTGTGAATGTATTGCGCGCGGTTGTGACCGTGACTTGCTGGGCGTTGGTGTAATCAATCCGCTCGACAATTTCACCTGTGCGAATGTCTAAACCATTCGCCAAACCGTCGCTGATTTGGTTATAGCCTTTGGGGAATAAAACGTCTTCACCCTCAAACGTCTCGTTGTCATCCATCGTCCAAGCTGATAGCTCATCGGCTTCACCCGAGTACTCTTGCTCGTAAGTTGAGTTGAGATAAAAGTTCAACTGCGCCATGCCGTTCGCACTCATGCGCTTATTTGCTAATTCTTGATTCACCGCTTGTTGCAGTGACATGTCGGTGTTGGATTGCTCAGCAAACTTTAATGCGCGATTCACCAGTGCTTCCATACTGTCTGCTTCTGTATCGGTCACGCCTGCCGCTTTGAGCGAGGCGGCGATGTGCAGTTGTGCGCTGTCGTAGCCGGTGGCGACGTGCTCAGCACGATAGCGGTTGGCGAGTTGGGTAATGGGGTTGTTACGCGTGCCATGTATCCACGACGCGCCCAAATCCATCGGCAAGTCTGACCAAGTATGTGATGTGTGTAAACGTCCGCCGATGCGACTGCGTCCCTCGATGATGGTCACGCGCACACCTGCATCGTGCAGCTCACGCGCGGCGGTCAAGCCCGCCATGCCCGCGCCGATGACGAGCACGTGCGTTTCGTTGTTTTGGCTGAGATTTTGTGTCGGTTTGGCCGTACTGTCCGTGCAGGCAGATAAATACAGCGCACCTAAAGCACTGCTGCCCACAGTGGCGGCAGTGCCGATGTGGGCGACTTGGCTTAAAAACTGGCGTCGATTGGTGGTTTTGCTCATGGTGTTTTAGATGAAAAATGTACGGTGGCTCGTGTTGATAGGGATTAGTGATGGCACTGTTCGTGCGGCAAAGCACGCGGCGTCTGATCCGATACCGCTTGCGCAATTGCAGCAATATGATCAGGCGTCGTGCCGCAACAGCCGCCGACCAAGTTGACTAAGCCTGCTTGTGCAAAATCTTTTAAATAGCCTGCGGTAATCGGCGGGGTTTCGTCAAAACCTGTGTCACTCATCGGGTTGGGCAAGCCAGCGTTCGGGTAGCAGGAAATCGCGCAATCACAGATTTTGGCGAGCTCGGCGATGTAGGGGCGCATGAGTTCGGCGCCGAGGGCGCAGTTCAAACCAAATAACAAAGGCTTGGCGTGACGCAGGCTGTACCAAAACGCTTCAACGGTTTGCCCTGACAAAATACGTCCCGATGCGTCGGTGACTGTGCCCGAAATCATGACGGGAATGCGCTCGCCTGTGTTTTCAAATAGTTCTTCGAGGGCAAATAAAGCCGCTTTCGCGTTGAGCGTGTCGAAAATCGTTTCGACGAGAAACACGTCAACACCACCGTTGAGCAACGCCTCGGCTTGCTCATAGTAGGCGGCGCGTAGTTGTTCAAACGAGACATTGCGCTCACCTGGGTCATTAACGTTCGGCGAAATGCTCGCGGTTTTCGGCGTTGGGCCAATCGCCCCTGCGACAAAGCGCGGCTTGTTGGGCGTGCTGTATTTGTCACACGCTGCGCGCGCGAGTTGGGCAGCAACGAGATTCATCTCCGCCGCCAATTCGCCCATTTCATAATCGTCTTGCGCGACCGTGGTCGCCCCAAAGGTGTTGGTCTCGATGATGTCCGCACCTGCTTCGAGATATTGCTCATGAATCGCGCTGATGACGTCGGGGCGCGTGAGCAAGAGCAGCTCGTTATTGCCCTTCACGTCGATGTGATGCTGAGTGAAACGCTCACCGCGATAATCGGCTTCGGTGAGCTTGTATCGTTGAATCATCGTACCCATTGCGCCGTCGAGCACGACAATGCGTTGTTTGAGGATTTCGGGGAGGTTTTGTGCGCGTGTGTATTGCATGATGGTTTCGCTTTGTTCAGTAAGTCCGACATTGTAGCAAATGTGCCGGCTGAGGCACGATGGCTGGAGGTGAAAAAAGCCACGGAATACGGCTTTTAGTGGCTTTTTGGCGAATGATTGTGCTTTATTGATGATTGGTGACGTTGCCGTCGTCATCGAGTGTGATAAATGGGTTGAAACACAGCTCCCAATAATTGTCTTCAATGTCGGCGATGTAGCCGCGATAGCCGCCCCAAAATACCGTTTCGGGTACAGTAATCGAGCGCGCGCCTTTGGCGATCAGATTGTTGAATGCTTGATCGACCTCTTCCTTAGATTTGAAATTCATAGCAAGACTCATGCGTTTGAAGCCGTTGCCGTCGTTGGTGATGCCAATATCAGCAGCTAATTCATCCGCCGGAA
>JBIKPB010000263.1:0-2590 GCA_044357705.1 Formosimonas sp.
ACCAAGACGACATTCGCAACCCGATTGGCATGACAGGCATGCGCTTGGAAGTCAAAGTACACATCATCACAGGCTCGGTCTCAGCTGCCCAAAATATCGTGAAGTGCATTCGCCGCTGTGGTTTAGATGTCAATGAGTTGGTGCTACAGCCGCTCGCCTCAAGCATGGCGGTACTGACACAAGACGAGCGTGACATTGGCGTGGCATTGGTCGACATCGGCGGCGGCACGACCGATATTGCGGTGTTTATTGATGGTGCGATTCGTCACACCGCCGTGATTCCGATTGCGGGTGATCAAGTGACCAACGATATTGCGATGGCGTTGCGCACGCCGACGGTCGAGGCAGAAGAGTTGAAACTGCGCTATGGCGTGACCAAGCAAATGATGGTTCCACCTGATTCAATGATTGAGATTCCGGGTGTCGGTGACCGCGTCGCACGTCGCGTCAAGCGTCAATCACTGGCGGCAGTGATTGAGCCACGCGTTGAAGAGCTGTTCGTGTTGGTGCAGCGCAATTTGGAAGAAGCCGGTTTTTCACATTTGATTTCATCAGGGGTCGTATTGACCGGTGGCACGAGCTTATTGCCGGGTATGACCGAGTTGGCTGAAGAAGTGTTCATGAAACCGGTTCGCATTGCACAACCGGCGTATGACGGCAATTTGGCGGATATTGTCTGTAATCCGCGCTATGCCACTGTCGTCGGTCTGTTGATTGAGGTACGCAAGCAGAAAGGCGAGACGAGTTTGGGCAATGCTCGTGGCAATAGCCGTTATCCCAATATTCCGAGTACCAAAATGTCGTCCCATCATCAGGGTCATACACATGTGAATGACGGCTCACAAAAATCGATTTTGATCAAGATGAAGGAGTGGTTTATGAAGACTTTTTAAACCACACACACTCAATTTAAATTATTTACGTTATTAATGTTTTACAAAAAAAAGGGGAATGAAATGAACTTCGAAATGCTCAACGAAAAGCCAGAAGGTACTGTGATTAAAGTGGTCGGCGTCGGTGGTGCCGGTGGTAATGCAGTACAACACATGATTGCGCGTGGTGTATCCGGCGTGGAATTCATTTGCGCCAATACTGATGCGCAAGTACTTAATAAATCAACTGTCTTGCACAAACTCCAGCTCGGCGCAAGCGGTCTCGGTGCAGGTGCTAAGCCTGAAGTGGGTCGCGCAGCGGCAGAAGAAAATCGTGAACGCATTGCAGACTTGCTCCGTGATGCCAACATGGTCTTTATTACTGCCGGTATGGGCGGTGGTACCGGTACCGGTGCAGCACCTGTGATCGCTGAAGTGGCAAAACAAATGGGAATTTTGACAGTCGCAGTGGTTTCTAAACCATTTGAATTTGAAGGTCCACGTCGCTCGCGTGTCGCCGATGAAGGTTTGAAGGCATTGGAACAGCACGTTGATTCGCTCATCGTGGTATTGAATGACAAGTTAGAAGAAATCTTGGGCGACGACATTGGTATGGACGAAGCGTTCCAAGCGGCTGACGATGTGCTCAATAACGCGGTTGCCGGTATCGCCGAAATCATCAATGTTGACGGTCACATCAACGTCGACTTTAATGACGTGAAAACAGTCATGGGTGAACAAGGTCGCGCCATGATGGGTACGGCCACTGCCATCGGTGCAGATCGTGCGAAAATCGCCGCCAATGAAGCGGTCGCAAGCCCGTTGTTGGATGGTGTGAACTTGGCGGGTGCGCGTGGTATTTTGATTAACATCTCTGCATCAAAAGACAGTCTCAAAGCACGTGAAACCCGTGAAGTGGTAAACATCATTCGTACCGCAGCTTCAGAAGATGCCACTGTGATTTACGGCTTTGTCTATGATGAATCATTGGGTGACAAATTGCGCGTCACCGTCGTTGCAACTGGTTTAGGCGGTGCACGCGGTGTCGGCTCTGACAACGGTTCTGGCATTCGCGTGGCGGAAACGGTACAAATGGCTGCACCTGTTGCCGCAGAAACCACTTATGCCGCTTATGCACAAACAGTCAACGCTGCACCTGTCGATATGAATCGCGGTTCGATTAAAACCATGCCGGATGCTTATGAGCAATACGAAGTTCCGAGCTTTCGTCGTAATGCCACGGTACAAAATTTCTCGAACTACGATGAATTAGACGAGCCGACCATTACACTCCGTTCCGCTTATCAAGCACCGACACGCGTGATGAATGGTGAGGACTTTTCAGATTTGGACGTACCTGCATTTTTACGTCGCCAAGCCGATTAAGTTGCGGTAAGACGTAATCAATCCCTTTCCCCATCATTGTTAGAGCAGCAATGATGGGGTTTTATTTTTTGCGTTAATATAATGCCTTGAGACAAAGCCTTTGCATCATGCTTTTGTCTAAATTTTGTGCAGGTTTCCCGCTTAAAATTTCTGTCCCCCGAAAACGAATTTTCAGCGTAGCTAAAAAATTAGGGGTACACTTTTTTCGGAACAAATATATATGAGCATTTATCAAAAAACACTCGCGACAGAAGTTAAAACCACGGGCATTGGGCTGCACTCTGGCCGTAAAGTGGTTTTGACTTTGAAGCCCGCTCCTGTCGATACGGGTG
>JBIKPB010000046.1:0-9245 GCA_044357705.1 Formosimonas sp.
GGAGTCAATCCAGCGTTAATTGCGCTCGCAGCCTTTGCCGCAACGATGTCATCCGTTTCACCAAATAGACTGCGGCGTTCAGAGTGCCCAACCAAAACCATCGTCACACCAAACTCTTTAAGCATAATTGCCGAGACCTCTCCGGTATAAGCCCCTTTATCAAATTGGCTGACGTCTTGCGCAGCCAATAAAACAGCTGAACCTTGCAATGCAATTTGAGCTTGCGCCAAGTATGGATACGGCACGCAAACTGCCATCTTGGCTGTGCCTGATGCATGAGTGATCGCAGACAACAATATAATGTTGCTATTCAAATCACCGTTCATTTTCCAATTACCAATAACCCATTTTTGTGACATTTTTGATCCTTAAATATGAAATAGCGTTGAGCATCAAGCAATAGCGAAACATCGAATTTTACACGTAATAAAACTACAATATGTCAAAAAATGCATCCTCCCTGATGATTAATTTCCGATGGTCAATAGCACATTCCAAAAATAAAACAGATGAAGATGCTCTCATTCACACCAATCAACCTACCTTTCATAAATTCACGCCAACAACACGATGCGGCATCAGCTAACGTCACAACACAAAAAATAGGCTGGGTAATGATACCCAGCCTATTGAACTGATTGACACCTTACGATGCTACCGCTAAGGATGCTGCAAATTGCTCAGGTTGTCCATAAAATACTGCGTGATTAAGCCGTGAAAACTGCCCGTTATGCTCTAACACCATTGCCGGAAACCCTGTATCTGCCAAGCATCCATTAAGTCTCGGTTGTGTTGAATATGCTCTTGGTAACCTGCACGTTGCTGCGCCACATAAGCCTGATCAAAATCAGCTGTGCTGATATTTAACTCAGCAGCCAACACACGTAAAACCTCAACGGTACTGACTTGACGACCTTCAGTATAATGCACCGCTTGAATCGCATGCAACAAATCTAAACCACGTCCATTGAGCGCGTTAACAGCTAAAATTGCTGCAATCGGTGGCCGCGAAGCCAAAACAGCATCCGTTTGTGTGAGCAAGCCGTTAAAGTAAGCATCACCAAACGATTGCACTGTGATCTGCGCAATGTGTTGATCATTATCCACCATCAACCTTTCAGATTGCGATGCCATTTTTCGATGGACAAGCATGAAAAATGGCGGCTCTTTACAGAATCGGGTCGAGCAGTGCTCAATGCCGCACGCGCGTCATTGGAGCAACTATCCATTGCGATTCAATCTGTCCAGGAAGATCACCACAGCATCAGCGGAACCATCCGCCTCGCATCGGCAATTGACTTTGCGACCATTTGCTTATCCGCTCAACTGGCAAAATTCATAGAGCGTCATCCACAGATTGAAATTCAATTTACCGCATCAAATGAAAACCAAGATTTGCTCGGCGAACAACTCGATCTGACGATTCGTGTCGGTTGGCTGGCCGAATCGAGTCATAAAGCTCGCCGGATCGGTCAATTCAAACAACTTGTAGTCGCCTCACCCCATTATTTAGCTCAATACGGTACGCCCAAACACCCCGAAGAGCTCGCACAACATCGCTGGCTCGCCTTAAATGTCTTGAGCAATCCACAGCAATGGACGTTCAACCAAGGCAAAAAAACAAACCGTTAAAACCAATGGCTCACTTTATGCCAACAGCGCACTCATCACTCAGACTTGGGCGGTTGCGAGTGCAGGCATGACCATCGTGACAGATTTTCAGGCACAAACTGAATGAGCTGCTGGTCGGCTGGTGCACGTCTTATCCGATTGGGAGCTACCCAACGGTGGAATATTTGCGATGTACACTGCCACACGCCACTTGCCGCAACGTGTGCGTGCACTCATTGATTTTTTGGCCGAAACGGATTTCGATCACCACATATAAAAAATCGCATCCTTATGGATGCGGTTTTTTATTTCAACCAAACGCTCGACAAAATCAAACCGCAACATCTGTAAACCCCATCACCTCTAAACCAAAGCCACCCATAGATGACATTTTGCGTGGGCTACCGAGCAAAGTCATTTTATGCACGCCAACATCAATCAAAATCTGTGCACCAATACCGTACAGTAATAATTCCGTTGGCGTTTTCTGTGGTGCCGTTTGACCAGACTGCTGTAATGCCAATCGAGAAAATTGCTCAACCAAGCGCGTCGAAGACTCTTGACAGTTGAGTAATACAGCAACACCGACCCCCGCTTGATTGATGTGTGCGAGCGCAGCATCGACTGAAATCGAATGTGTGGTTTGCCCGACATCGAGTAAATCAAGAACAGACAATGGCTCATGTACACGTACAGGCACCACATCAGCATCATCCAAATCACCTTTGACCAAAGCCAAATGCACATTGCTACTGCAAGATTCTTGATAAGCAATCGCTTTGAACTCGCCATGTGCGGTTTGCATCATGCGTTCGCCGACACGACGAATCAATTTTTCTTGTTGGCTGCGATAGGCAATTAAATCAGCAATCGTGCCAATTTTGAGACCATGATGCTGTGCAAACTCAATCAAGTCAGGCAAACGCGCCATTTCGCCATCATCCTTCATGATTTCGCAAATCACCGATGCGGGCGTCAGTCCTGCCAAAGCAGTCAAGTCACAACCCGCTTCAGTATGACCCGCGCGTACCAAAACGCCGCCCTCAACCGCTCGTACGGGAAAAATATGTCCAGGTTGAACAATGTCCGCCGCGCCGTATTGCGCACCCGTCGCCACCTTAATCGTGAGCGCACGATCGGCAGCCGAAATGCCTGTGGTCACGCCTTCTTTCGCTTCAATCGAAACCGTAAAGTTCGTGCCGAACTGGGTGCCATTGCCACCGTCACTGACCATCATATTCAAGCCTAATTCATCACAACGTGCTTGTGTCAATGTCAAACAAATCAAACCGCGACAGTACTTGGCCATAAAATTGATCGCCTCAGGCGTGACAAAATCTGCGGCAAGAACAATGTCCCCTTCATTTTCACGATCTTCTTCATCGACCAAAACCACCATGCGGCCGGCCTTGATCTCCTCAATGATTTCTGCGGTACTCGAAACAGTCATGAAAGACTCCCAAAAATTTAAAGTCATATTGTACGTGATGTTTCGATCAACTCGATAGCCGCTTTCAGCTAAAATGGCGCATGACTTTTCGCTTCTATACTCCCACACCATTGGCAGAACTCGATGCCGAATTCAAATTATCCGACGATATTTTTCATCATGCCGTCAATGTCTTGCGACTGCGCGTCAATGACGAATTGATTGTGTTTGACGGTATTGGCCACTCTGCAACAGCACGCTTGAGCCAGGTCGAGAAAAAATCCGCACACGCGGTTTTAATCCAGACTCATAACATTAATCTCGAGTCGCCACTTAATATTACCCTTGCACAATGTCTGTCGGTCGGTGACAAAATGGATTGGACGATTGAAAAAGCCGTTGAGCTGGGTGTTCAACGAATCGTACCTTTATTTTCAAGCAAAAGCCAAATCAAGCTCAGTCTAGAGCGCGCAACAAAAAAACACGAACATTGGCAACGCATCATCGTCGCAGCGTGCACACAATCGGGGCGCAATGTTTTACCGATCATCGAAGCACCTCAATCCATCGGCGCATATTTAAAGCAACCCAACGATGCGTACAAACTCACGTTGCATCCGCATGCGGCAACCGCCTTAAAAACATTATGCTCCCCCCAACCCAACCAAGAAATTCGCTTGCTGATCGGCCCCGAAGCCGGCTTAGACGAAAAAGAAATTATGGCGGCACAAGCAGCAGGTTACATCACCACTTTACTGGGTCCTCGTATTTTACGAACCGAATCAGCAGGTCTCGCAACCATTGCTGCCTTGCAAGCCCTTTGGGGTGATTTTTAAGCCAGTCGCAATTTGCTCCCCCTCTTTCCCACACATTTAAAACTTCGTGTTACTATGCGCGCATGTGACGGGCAAAATGTTAAGCTTGTACGCGCAACCATAGGATTTTAAAGGATTTTTAAACTTTTAAAGGCCATTTTAAATCGTAATATTTTGATTAAAAGGAAACATCATGGGCTTACTCGACGGTCTTTTAGGCGCAGCTTTGGGCGGTAATAGCAACAATAACAACGGTGGTCTGCAAGGCGCGTTGTTGCAAGCAGTAATCGGTATGTTGGTCAACGGTAATGGTAACGGTCAGCAACAATCCGGCGGTTTGGGTGGTTTAATTGGTGGTTTGTTGGGTGGTGGTAACCAACAACAATCCGGTGGTTTGGGTGGTTTGTTAGGTGGTTTGCTCGGTGGTGGTCAACAAGCCAATACTCAAGTAGCAGGCGGCTTAGGTGGTTTAACCGATATGTTAAGTCAACTCGGTTTGGGTCAACAAGTTGAATCTTGGATTGGCTCCGGTGCCAACCAATCAGTGTCAGTGGAAGACATTCAAAGCACCTTGGGTGCAAACGGTACATTGACACAACTGGCCCAATCTGCCGGCGTATCTGAAAACGAAGCCGCAGGTGGTTTGGCTCAATTGTTGCCTGAATTGGTCAATAAATTAACGCCAAACGGTAAAATCGACGCAGATGATATCGGTTCAATCCTCGGCAGCTTGTTGGGCAATAAGAACTAATCATTTGTTCCACGGTATCCAAAAAAAAAGCGCCTCAATCGTTTGAGTCGCTTTTTTTTGATGACTGTTGCAAAAAATCCTTCAGCCAAAAAATCCCCAATTGCGTTTTCACATCAGGCACCCAACCGTTGCGCATCCACTGTTCAAGCTCCGCCAGCGGTACACGCATCACCTCAACAAACTCAGTGTCATCCAATTGTTGCTCTGTTTGTTGTGCAAGACCACGAGCAATGTAAAAATGAATGACCTCATCACAGTACGCCAATGCATTGTGTATATCCGTCACGTGCAACCACTCGTCGGCCACATAACCGGTTTCTTCCAACAGTTCACGCTGACCGGTAATCAACGGCGACTCACCCGCATCTTTTTTACCTGCAGGAAACTCAACAAAGACCTTATGTAAAGGATAACGGTATTGACGCACAATCAGCACATCACCATTCTCAAACACAGGGATCACCATTACTGCACCTGGGTGTTTCATATACTCACGCGTAGTCTCAACTCCATTAGGCAAACGAATCGTATCGCTCAGCACATGTAAAAATGTGCCCTGATAAACGGTTCGGCTCTCTAAGGTCGTTTCTTTCAAACCTGTTTCATCTTTGAGTGCATTGAACATCATGTAACTCTCAATCCATTAATTTTTAAAACTCACCAATTCAAATCAATAAATCAGCGCATATTTATGAGAGGCTTATGACGTCTCTCAGCTATAAAATAAAACGCGTGATCTTCATCACGCGTTGTTTATTTTTTCCACAAATATCGCCAAATAAATGCCGGAAATCCAGCCACCACAAACAGCAAAAAAGTCACTGCATAAAACGCCCAACCTTGAGCGGCATTTTGGCTCAAATGTGCCTCAATCATGCGACCGCTCAACACAAACAAACCATAAGCAGCAATAAATGCCAAAACGCGAAGACTGTTTTTAAGGGTTACAACAAACGGCAATGATGCCAATACAATTCCGACAAATAATAACAGCCAACCCCACGCACTCATCCGCTTACAGCCCTAAACTTTTCAATACCGCATTCACCGTCATATTGCTCAGTCCTGATGGCAATAAGCCTAAAGCCAATAAAGCCAATACATTCAGGCTCAAAACCCAGTGGTGCGTCAATGAAAACTCAATCGGTGTATCTTTTTCAGGTTTGTCAAAATACATGAGTTTGACGATACGCAAATAGTAAAACGCACCAATCAACGAGAACATCACCGCAATCACCGACAAGAACACAAAACCGGCCTGGATCAAACCTTTGATGATCAATAATTTGGCGACAAAACCGACCAATGGCGGGATACCGGCCAATGAGAACATCACAATCAGCAACAAGAATGCCAGCCACGGATTGCGTTGATTCAAACCTTTTAAATCATCCAATTGATCCGCTTCAAAGCCAGAATGACTCATCGCCAAAATGATACCGAAACCGGCCAAAGTCGTAATCGCATAAATAATCACGTAGTAAAACGCTGAACCAACACCGACAAACGCGTTGAACTGATCAAAACCGGCACGACCCGCCAAGAAGCCGAGCAACACAAAACCCATGTGCGAGATGCCTGAGTATGCCAACATGCGTTTGAGATTTTTTTGACGAATCGCGCTTAAATTACCCAAAGCCAAGGAAACCACGGCCATTGCGGCGAACATACCATTCCAGTCACGTGCAAAATCAGAGCCATCACCTGACAAACCTTGAACCAAAATTCGCACCACCATCACAAATGCAGCGATTTTAGGTGCCGCCGAAATCATCAACGTCACCGGTGTTGGTGAGCCATGATAAACGTCCGGAACCCACATGTGGAACGGTACCACACCCAGTTTAAAAGCTAAACCTGCCACTAAGAACACCAAACCGAAACGCAACACCGCAGCATTATCAGCATCGACTCCACCTTTAATCACGTTGGCGATTTCGTTGATGTCCAATTTGCCGCCCGTTGCACCATACAACATTGAAATGCCGAACAATAAGAAACCGGAAGCGATCGCACCCAAGATGAAATATTTCATCGCCGCTTCAATCGAGCGCACATGATCACGACGCAAAGCAACCATTGCATACAAGGACAATGCTTGTAACTCCAAACCCATGTACAAAGCCACCAGATTATGTGATGAAATCATAATCATTTGACCCACCAAAGCGAACAATGACAGGCTGTAAAACTCACCGTGCAAAAAGCCTCGATCCGCCGCATAGCGTTGACCATAAATGAAGGTAACGGCCACACAGATGTAACCGAACATTTTGGCCAAATTCGCCAAGGGGTCAGAGACAAACATATTGTTGAATGTATGCGCCACCGTGCCGTCATGCCACATGATCGAGGTCAAAATACCCGCAGCAGCCAAACCCAACAGACTGACTGCATGAATCAAAGTACGATGCGCATCTTTGTTGGCGAGCAACTCCATGAGCAGTACTGTCGTGGCGACCAAGGTCAGTACAATTTCTGGATAGGCGATAAAGAGGTTTTGCATAATAATTGCTGTTCCGTTAAATAACCATGTGTTAGGTTTGGTTTTATTCTGCTTTTAAATTTTGAGCGAACTTTGTTTTGACTAAGCGTCGTTCAAAACTTCTAATTCAATCATCACAAAAATCAGTATGACATTTGCAAATCGACATTCTTATTTCGCTAAAGGTAATTTGCTGTGCGAAACGTGCTCAATCAAATGATTGACCGACACATCCATCGCATTGGTAAATGGTGCTGGATACAAACCCATCGCCAATACAGCAATCGCGAGCAACGCCAAAATGGTCAATTCGCGTTTATTCGCATCAATCAACTCAGCAACGTGGTGATTGGCAACTTCACCAAAAACCACACGTTTAAACATCCATAATGAATAAGCGGCGCCAGTAATCATAACTGTTGCAGCCAAGGCAGCGATCCAAAAATTAAACTTGGTCGCGCCCAAAATCACCATAAACTCACCCACGAAACCGCTGGTCGCGGGCAAACCGGCATTCGCCATGGTAAAGAACAGGAAAAACGCACCAAATTTAGGCATCGTGTTGATCACGCCACCATAAGCTGAAATCTCGCGGCTGTGCACGCGGTCATACAACACACCGATACAGAAGAACATCGCCGCTGAAATAAAACCGTGTGAAATCATCTGAATGATTGCGCCTTGCATCGCCACCGAGTAGCCGAAGCCTTTGCTGTCAAACATAAAGAAACCGAGCGTGACAAAACCCATGTGGGCGATTGAAGAATACGCCACGAGTTTTTTCATGTCTTTTTGCACCAATGCGACCAAGCTGATGTAAATCACTGCAGTCAATGAAATCGCAATGATGAACCACGCATAATGACGCGATGCATCCGGCGCAATTGGTAATGAGAATCGCAGGAAACCGTAAGCACCGAGCTTCAACATAATCGCTGCCAAAACCATCGAACCGCCCGTTGGTGCTTCAACGTGGGCATCTGGCAACCATGTATGCACCGGCCACATCGGCACTTTGACTGCAAACGCCATAAAGAAGGCCCCAAAGAGCAGCGACTGCGCCGTCATGGACAACTTCAATTCATGCCAAGCAGCGATTTCGAACGTACCCGCTTGCAAGTACAAATAAACGATCGCGATCAACGTCAACAGCGAGCCCAACAAAGTGTACAGGAAGAATTTGAATGCGGCATAAACGCGATTCGGGCCACCCCAAACACCGACGATGATGTACATCGGAATCAAAGTCGCTTCAAAGAATACATAAAACAACAAACCATCGGCGGTCGAAAAGACACCAATCATCAAACCCGACAAAATCAAGAATGCAGCGAAATACTGCGGGACTTTGGATTGGATGACTTCCCAACCCGCGAGCAAAACCAAAACCGTGATGAATGCAGTCAACGGCACGAACCACATTGAAATACCGTCCACGCCCAGCCTATAAGCAGAGTTTAAGCTCGGCAACCACTCCAAGTGCTCCGTGAATTGCAGCGTCGCAACCGAGCCATCAAAACCGACCATGACCGGAATCGTCACCAAGAAACCGATAATTGCACCGAGCAAAGCCAATTGTCGTGCCAAAGCATCACGCCCATCACGAGCGATGAGCAGTACCAGCACGCCAAAAACAATCGGAACCCAAATCGCTAAACTTAACCAAGGCATCATATTCTCATTCATTCAATGAACCCAACTTGGGTTCTAATCATTTTATATTACTGAAAAACCTGTCAGGGTTTGCCTGGCAAACTTTCTTATCTAAAACAGGAGAAACACGTACAGCATCGTTTCTGCAAAAAGTGAAAACGTAGTTGTTCGTATTGGTTTACAGACCGCCTCGAATGTTCACGAAGAACAGCAAAAATACCGCCAAGCCCAAAATCATCGCCAATGCATATTCGTAAATCAAACCCGACTGGAACGCAGCGACCGCTTGAGCAAACACATTGACCAATTTCGCCGAACCATTGACGATCCAGCCGTCAATGATTTTGACATCGCCAAATTTCCACAAAAAGTTACCGATCTTACGTGCACCGCCCGCAAATACTGTTTCATTGAATTTATCAAAGTAGTATTTGTTTTCGAGCAAGGTATTGATCCCTTGAGTTTTGGCTTTGATGGCTGCTGGAATCGATGGCTTGACCA